>JAYTAQ010000104.1:0-1530 GCA_043737415.1 bacterium | reverse complement strand
AAGGAAATGGGAAGGTAAATTAGCTGGTTTACAAGCAAAATCGGGCTAGGGATCTCGATATTGCTCGCTCTAAGATTCGGAGTTGTTAATCTTTTTTACTGGAGTAAGGAATTTCCATCCTCTTTTAAAAATCATTAAATACTCCTCTTCTGTCTCCAGAGGTATTTTCACACATTTTAAAAAAACAAAACCAATTTTCTCATAAGCTTTTATTGCGTTTAAATTTTTGTGATTCGGCCCAATAACTATCTCTTCAATTGAATTATTGACAAATATCTTCTCAATTATAAATTGCTTAATTACTTCTCCACCAATTCCTCTTCCCTGGTACGAATCTATAATAAATAAATCAAATGCTCCAGGATTGTCATCTAATTCCACTCGCTTTGAGTAGGCTTTATAGTCTTTTATGAGGTAACTCTTAATAAATCCTATTGGAATTTTTCCTGTATAAATAATATATGCGACGGCTTTACTAATGCCATTAACATATTTTAGATACATTTGCTTTATTTCACCTAACGTATGTGGATTCTGAGCGTAATAACGGAGTACATTTCCAGTATTAAGCCATTCATGAAGCATCTTCATATCTTTCTTGATTAATGGCCTAAACTCAAACATAGCTATGTATGATAACTTTCTTATTATGTTATGACAATTTAGAATATTATATAGGACTTGTTTTAATTGATTACCAGCAGTGATTACTCATTCACTAAAATAGCCCTGCAATGCAGGGCTATCGATTATTTTAAATAGATCTTGGTTGACCATGGGTACCAACCCTGCTCATCATAAATCTGTTTTGCAAGTTTAAGATTGGTTTCGAAGTCTAAAAACTTCTTACAATCGTAACCAACTCGTTTACCTTGCCATTTACAATTCAACTGAAACACACCGTAGTCGTTTGTCTTTGAAATAGCATTAGTATTAAAGTGAGATTCATGTTCAGCGATTATCAACGCATTTTGACACTGATTACCAAACACTTCACAAATTCTCGCCTTCATTGAATTAGGTTCATAAGCAATAGCTACAACTGGCGCAACAACCTGCTTAATAATTGGAACTTCAACAACTGGAGCTACTAATTCATTTGGTATATTAATAATTAAACTTTCGTTTGGACCATCAATAATATATCTTTGCTGAGCTATAAAACCATCGTTAAATGCTTTTACCTCAGTTAATAAATTCTTGCTTGCAACTCTTACTAATACAAAAGGCATAAGTATAGCCGTAAGTAGAATTAAAATTGTATTTCTAATAATTGATTTCATATGAGATTTGTTTATCTAAACATCGGATCTATGAAACTTGGAGGTAGATTCGATCGACAAACAGGTTTTGCTTAAAAAGATTTATCTTGTAAATTCTTCCTTCAGCTATAGTTTTAAATCTTTATCGAATATGAATTCGTTAAAGCGTTTTGACTAATTGATTGGATTTGTAAGTATTCAAACTTATCTTATCCTATAACTATTATATCATAAATAAAGAGAAAGGTCTTCACTTATAATATTAAAG
>JAYTAQ010000103.1:0-1546 GCA_043737415.1 bacterium | reverse complement strand
TAAAATTTTATCACAAGCAGCTTTTTTCTCTTTTTTACTAATATTATTTAGTTTTCCTATTCTCACCCAAACAGCTCATGCATCATCGGCAACAATTTATCTCTCACCTGCAGTTCAAACTTTTGAAACGAATGCTGAAATAGCTTTAACTGTATACATAAAAAGTACAGATATGGCCGTGAATACAGTACAAGGGAGCCTATCCTTTCCAGCAGATTTACTCAATTTTGAGTCTACAAATAAAAAAAACTCTGTTTTCTCATTTTGGGTGAGTGGCCCTGAAGTGAATGGAAATACGATTAATTTTAGCGTAGGAACACCGAATCCAGGATATAAAGGTGATAAAGGCAGAGTATTTACAATGATTTTCAAGGCTAAAGCCCCTGGTAAAGCCAAGATTACGTTTACATCAGCTAGGGTTTTGGCAAATGATGGCAAAGCAACAGATATAGAGACCCAATTTGGAAATTCGGAATTGACTATAATACCTACTCCTGTTGTAACAGGAACCGATCAGTCAACATTAGCCCCGACCTCTGAGTCTATCTCCTCTGAGAAAATAACTGGCGAACCCGGTGCCATCAATTCAGATTTTGTACCAACTGAACCGCCTGTGGGAATAAAGCCTGATGTACTTGGAGAATCAACAAGTAAAATTGACACAAGTTTTAAAGCCCCTGAAGTTACTGATTATTTAAAAACAGTAGATAGCAAATCGAAATATTTCTTTGTAAAAGGGAAATCTGATCACAAAAATTCTGAGCTGATACTTACTGTTATTTTTAATGGAGTAGAAAGAAAAAACTATTCGATAACTACGGATAAAGAGGGTAATTTTGAGTATATCGCTCGAAGTTCATGGCCTGCCGGAAAATACGATTTCACATTAAAAGGTATTAGTGCTCTGGGTATCTACGGACCCGATACAGAAAAACTTTCATTTGAGGTAAAGGAAAACAAATTAGAGAGTTCAGTCCAGATATTCACTGAATGGGTTCCGTTTATTATTATAATTGGAGCTTTGGTATTCTTAATTTCAGCATTAATAAAGAACTGGTTGAAGAACAAAAGAATAAACAAACATTTAAAAGAGGCTATAATTGCAATAGACAAAGAAAATGAAGCTCCTCTTCCAGGCAATCCAGTACCAGTTGAGATTCCAGAACCAAGCACTAGCCCAGATCCACGTATAAAGTCTAGATAAAAAATAAACTGTATGCAGGAGGCAAGGATTTGCCGAGTCACAAAATACAAATAACCTTAACATTTTAAGGTATAACAGCCGTATATTCTAAAAATACACAGCACATTTACAAAACTCGTATAGTCACCTTTTAGTTAACGAATCCGCACCTTTAGGCGAGAAACATCCATCTATCTCAAAATATTCTCATTTATTAAGAATACCCATGGCAATTAAGCGATACTCATATATAAATGTATTTTAACAATTATATAAGGTTGGATAAAAATAAGAGAATACAACCAGGTATTCAATCCCTAGAAAACTGAATCCTTCCAGGCGGTGTTTATTCTCTCAAACCGA
>JAYTAQ010000102.1:0-1547 GCA_043737415.1 bacterium | reverse complement strand
TGATTATTCTTTTGTGTACTTCAGATGTGCTATCGCCAAAAGAGTAAGACATATTTTGTGATTTTTTGCCCCATGAGAATGCGTTTTTTATGCCACCTAGAGATGGGAAGTATGCGATTTTATCGCTAACTAAAAAATTAATTTGATTAGAAAGAGTTGGTTTCATATTCTATCACCAGTCAATTGGTGTTATACCTTTCGATATTAAATAATCATTTGTCTTGCTGAATGGCTTTGTACCAAAGAATCCTCGGCTTGCTGATAAAGGAGACGGGTGAACGGATGTAAATACAAAATGTTTTGTTTGATCTATTAACTCTGCTTTTTTTTGAGCAAAAGCTCCCCATAAAATAAATACAATGTTTTCCTTTTTGTCTGAAATAGTTTTAATTACTGAATTTGTAAATTGCTCCCAGCCGATCTTTTGATGAGAACCCGGCTTCTCAGCTTCAACAGTTAATATTGCATTTAGCATAAAGATACCCTGTTCTGCCCAGTACTCAAGATTGCCTTGACCTGGAGGGATTTTACCTATATCTGTACTCATCTCTTTGTAGATATTTCTTAATGAAGGTGGAATTTGTACGCCTTGTTCGACCGAGAATGATAAACCATTTGCCTGTTTTGGACCATGATAAGGATCTTGACCTAAAATAACTACTTTCACCTTATCAAATGGGCACAAATTGAAGGCTTCAAATATTTTACTTGGTGGAGGATAAACAATTGTGTCTTTATATTTGTTTTTGACGAACCTAGTTAGCTCTTCAAAATATTTTGAATTAAACTCATTAGTTAGGACTTCTGACCAACTTGAGTGAATTTTTACTTCCATTGGATTATTGTAATATTAAAATGGAAGAAATACAGCTATTTTTAAATAGTTGAATCTTTAACTTGGCTTAATGTTAAGCTAAATTGATAATATTAAAGCGAAATGTTAACCTCATCAAATGAATTTAGCTAGCGAAAACCAAGGTGTTTACTCCACAAATCAGAAGTTGATGTCTTGGGGAATACATTTATATACAGCTTTAGGTGGAGTCGCTGGTATGGCGGCTTTGATATTTGCTTCTAAGGGTCAGTTTAATTATGCATTTCTACTTCTGATTGCTCAGATGATCATAGACGCAACAGACGGGATTATGGCAAGAAGAGTAAAGGTTTCCAAGGTGCTGCCTAACTTTGACGGATCTGAAATGGATAATGTAATAGATATTTTCACTTATGCCTGGATACCTGTATTTATTATCTACCAGCTTCATGTTCTTCCTTCAAATTTCATTCTACTTATACCAATTTTTGCTTCATTATATGCTTACGGTCAGGTAAATATGAAGTCGGAAGATGCTTTTTTTGTTGGTTTTCCTACTTACTGGAATATTGTTGCAATGTATCTTTATTTTTTGAGACCAGATCCAATCACTTCATCTATAATTGTTATTATTCCAGGTATTTTGAGTTTTATTCCTACCAGATACCTATATCCAAGTAAAAATAATTATTACTGGAAGACAACATGGTTTTTAGGGGCAATCTGGTTTGCT
>JAYTAQ010000101.1:0-1555 GCA_043737415.1 bacterium | reverse complement strand
ACATGGTTTTATAGTATCGCACATCGAGTCTTTGTACATACCAAAAAGCTCAAAGTTGTTGAAGACTGTATGGAGACATAAACCATTCCGAAACTTTTGTAAAAGCAGTACTAGTTAAAGTTTGATCTCTTTCTAAAGCAATTAAGAATCTAAAAAAGATTTGTCTTTATCGTCCATTATTTTTAAAATAGATGCTCGCGTTGCTAACTGTTGTACTGTTTTATATTTTTTATCTAATGGCTTTCTAGGGGTGAGTTTGCGCATAAAAACTCCTGCCAGAAATTCGTTCATTATAATTTTTCTTAAATCTATAAGATAACAAACTATTTCTAACCGATTGTCTTTGACGGGCTTATAAATTTCTAATGATTCATAGTAGTTTTGTTCTGTAAGACCTACTATGTTGGTTGCAGCCAAAAATTCTGAATTAAGATTATGAAGAGTATCGATATATTCACTCAACTCCAAGTTTACAAACTGATAATAGTGCCAGAGCTTAACTAGTACAATTTCATGGTTCTCTATAACTATTAGATAGTTCCCATGTGCAGTCAACAGCTGCAAGTACGATCTAACCATTTTATTGTAATGCTCTGAAGCTTTGTTATACCAATAATCTGACGGTATAGTCGAAAGATGGCCGTATACAGTGCCCTCGGTGCTGAAGCTAGCATTTATGATTGCCCGTTCTATTGGTCTAAGCGTTGCAAAAACTGCTTCGGTTGTTTTTATCTCTAAATCTTGTTTTGTCTTATATCCTATGTAGCCAATTCCAATAATCCATCCGATAGTCGCAAGTAATATTCCAGAAAATACTTCTGTTGTAATGTGCCCGAGATACAAAAGTACAACTGTGAGGATAAAAAATAGAACGGCGATGAACCAGTAAAATGGCACTTTAACGTAAATTACATATTCTGTACGTTGTTTGAATTGTTTGTTGAGTTTGTTGATTAATAGTTTGAGCATGCTTATAAATACTATACATCGAGTAAACGGTTAGCTCCAATTGGTTCCAGTTTACCCTATTCGTTCTAATCAAACATAAGCATATTAAACACCTCCGCATTTCTGCTACTGGCTTCGTCTAGAATATTAAGTATTTGCCGTGTTAAGCGCTCCGCAGAACTAATCAGGTATATGCTTATGCTTAGCATGACGGACAAATCAGTTAGCATTGAGAATACAATTTAGACCGGAACGGAGTAGGCAACGGTTGTGAAAGTCATTGGATAACCATCTGTTAACAAAAATATAAGCCCAAAAGGTATTGTCTTATAATTTACTAAAGATGATATGTCTGTTGTGATTCCTCGAATAGATTTTCTGATTCGCCTTGTCAAAATATATACTTGGACTGAAATTAACCATTCAGATGTAGATCGTATTGGTTCAAGATTTATTGCTGAGCTCCGCCACAATTTATGAGCCTTAATTCTCACTACTGTACATAGTCGCAGCCCAGGGTATTTTGTTTTTCTTTATCGCCCTTAGCAGCCTGACACACTTCATACGCTTTATAGTTGGCGGGATAAGCTTTCTTCAAGGACTCTGG
>JAYTAQ010000100.1:0-10157 GCA_043737415.1 bacterium | reverse complement strand
TATTATAATTACCTCTCATCCAGTCAGACCAGAGATTCGGAACTGTTTTGAATGCATATTGTGTAATTCCTCGATGGAATGGGGATAAATGATGACCGGGTACCTTAATCGTATCCCAGTATAAATCATTAGTAATCACGCCATACATGTCTACGAAAAGAGTATTCGCTGTCTCCAATGCCTCCCATTCTCATTGAGAAATCCTTCTCCTCAATTTTTTTAATATACAATTGCATTTCATTTTCCATTTCTTCATTGCCCTTGCCATCGTAGAGCCCAAAAAACATCTCGCCAATACGAAGATCTGGGATAATATTTTCTTTTTGTATGAATGAGTTTAGTATCTCCGCTGTATGCATCGTTCTCATGAAAGGAGAAGCATACACCTTATCAAAAGAGTATTTTGAGGATATTTCGGCGCCAGTCTGTTTAACTTGCTCAACTCCATTATCTGATAGATCTACGCCAGGTAGCGTAGAACTAACTATCTTTTTTAAATTTCCTAGGCTTTCGCCGTGACGCACAATAATTATTTTCATGATGGATTATTTAAAATAAATAATTCTACATTACTATAACAATAAAACCTTTATAATTCTAAATTCAGCTTACAAACACCAATACTGCATGCTCTCTAGCATCGTCAATTAAATCGATTGTATCTGTTTCTATCTCTTGCCAGTCAATATTAATTTTTTTAACAATATTATTATGCTTTTCGGCTAATTTAAATGTTATATCGTAAATCGAGCTTCCAAATGTATATTTTATTGAATATGTCCTCCACTCTAAAGGAACACATGGATCGAATTTAAGCTTATTTCCTAGCTGTTTGAACCCTAGAATGCTCTCTAAAACAGTTCTATAGCAAAGTCCTGAAGAAGCTGAATACCAGCTCCAGCCGCCTTTTGCCATGTGTTGATTTGATGAATAAATATCGCCTCCAATTACGTATGGTTCAAGTTCATAAGTGTGAAGCCTAGCGCTCGTATTTGAGCGATGAATTGGATTTGTATAGCTCAAAATAGTTGAAGCAAGATCAGCCTGTTTTTGTTTAGCTAAAGCCATTACAAACCAGAATGCGGCATGGCTGTATTGACCTCCATTTTCTCGGATTCCAGGAACGTAATCTTTAATGTAACCAGGATTAAGCGTACCTTTGTCAAAAGCCGGATAAAGAAGCATTGCAAGCTCATTTTTAGGGTCAACAAGATAGTTTTGAGCAGAATGCATTGCTTGAGTCTGTCTCTCCTGATCATCCATTCCGGAAAGTATTGCCCAGCTCTGAGAGATTGAATCAATCTTGCAGTCCATCTCATTTGATGAACCAAGTTTATGGCCTTCATCAGTGTAAGCCCTAAGATACCAATCGCCCTCCCATGCGAAATTATGCATTGAGTTTTTTAGATTTATGAAAAGATTTTGGAATTTCTCAGCTATTTCTGGCAGATTTTTATCTTGAGCAGTTTTTGTATACGATTCGAGATTAGTTCCTAAAAACCACCCTAACCAGATACTTTCTCCCTTGCCAAGCTCCCCCACTAGATTCATTCCATCATTCCAATCACCTTCCTTAATTAAAGGAATTCCGTGTACGCCAAAATCGCATACTTTTTGTATAGCTTTTACACAGTGATCCCATAGGGTTTCCTGGATATCAGAAACAACAGGAACTTCAACATAAGCGCTTAATTCATCAGTTAATGGTTTGCCTTTCAAATAAGGAATTACCTCATCATAAATTGATGTGTCACCAGTTTTTTCGACATAGAAATGAGTAACATAAGCCAGCCATAAGGGCGAATCTGCAACTTTATTACGCACTCCGAGTCCACTGTCCTCAAACCACCAATGCTGGACATCTCCCTCTTCAAATTGTCGAGCGGCGGCTTTTAGGATATGTTGGCGGCAGATGGATTTATCCACATAAACAAAGCCCATTGTGTCCTGCAATTGGTCCCTGAAGCCGTATGCGCCGCTTGACTGGTAAAACGATGACCTTCCCCATATCCTGCACGAAAGTGTCTGATATAATAACCATTGATTGAAAATAACATCTATCGATTTATCTGGTGTATCAATAACAACCTGACCTGTAATTTTCCCCCAGAATCCTTTTACTCTTGTTAAGGTTTCTGATGATGCTTTATCAGCTCTATATTTTGCAAGTAAATTGACATGCTCTTCATCATTAGCCGATGCACCAAGAATAAATACAGCTTCCTTTGTCTCGTTTGGAGCAAGATTAATGTCTACTTTTATTACACAGCAATTATCCCTAGGATTTGTACTTTCCTGGAATGATTCAGATTCGAGGCCTTTAGGATGCTTCAAAGTACCTGTATATCCGATAAAATCAATTTTATTACTTGTCCATGATGTGATAGCTAAGTTTGATGAAAGGAAGACTTTTTTAGTCATATGAATCTTGTCACCGCGACTGATTTCTACACAGTTTTTTTCAGGATTTAGATTTAATTCAATAAAAGCATCGAATTGATTCTTGTAAGTCCCCATGACAACATCGATGTAGTAGTAAAGTGATAAATTCTTTTGTTCAGATGAAGTGTTTGTGAGATTCAAAGAAACCAGTTTAATGGGATCAGTCATATCAACAGTCACTGTCATAGACTGTTCAATACCTCCGGAGTTACTGCGAAAAATCGAATATCCATTGCCGTGTTGAACTTTGTAAGTTGATTCGGTTTCATTATCAAGAGTGCCTGTTGGAAGCCTGGTAACGCTCCAAATTTTGCCAGTTGAGTTATCTTTTATGTAGACAGCCTCAGAAGATGGATCACAGACAGTGTCATTTGACCAGCTGGATATTCGATTATCTTTACTATTATCAAACCACGTCGCACCGAGGCCTGACTCAGTAACGATTGTACCAAAATGTGGGTTAGCAATAACATTTCCCCAAGGGCGAGGAGTGATGATTTTTGCGCCATGATTGATCACATATTCTTTATTCTTCAAGTCAAAACCTCCGTATTCACTAGGAAATGTTAATTCTTCTCTATTTTTTACACTCTGGGTAGTATCAGTCATTAGATAAAACTATATTAAAATTATTTGCGTTTACTATTAATTGGGCAAAATGCTTCATATAAACAACATCCTCTTTATTCATTCCTCGAGCATCTTGGACAAATATACCTTTACTTTTATCTATCTTGCTCTCAAAACCTAGCATACTGATCACATTTTTTATTTTGTCTGTGGCTTCAGGGTTGTTTGTATCATCAAGCAGTACAAGGTCAAAGTCGTATCCGTTTCTAAACAGATACTCATGGCATTTCAAAACATCTTCAATAAGTTCATTAAAATACATATTATCAATTTCGACTAAAAGAATTGGATAATCGCCTGATATTTTATTTGACCAAAGAGAATTTACAGGCCTATGATTTCTCTCCAGCTGCTTTTTTATGTAATCAGTGTGCAAATTTCCAGCGATCATTAATGATCCAATTCTTTGGTAAAGAAGGATTTTCTCAGGAAAAATTCCTATATCTTTTATCAAGAAATCTTCTGCGTTTAGAGCATCTTCAAATAAACCTGAAATAGCTTCATGAGAATTATATCGAAGTCCAATTCTCATTACATTCTCGATAAATGGATCAACTATTGTTGAGAAATAGATCTCAACGGATTCATTTGAACCAATCTCAACCTTGCATCTGAGTGCTGCAATTGGATCAAGAACATCACCTTCGAAATTAGTTAGTTTCTCTTCCATTGCTGAAGGATTACCAAGGTCGCGCAGCCTTCCAATGAAGTTGCCTCGGTTTGTCTCAAAACTTGATTCAAGAATAACTCCATCTTTTGCGATCATTTTGTGAAATAAAGCTGGCGGGACTGTTTTTGAACTAAAAGACCTTCTCGTAAACAATAAGCCATTTAGATTCTGATCGTACTTAGACTGTATAAATAAATTATGAAACTGCTGATGATCTAGATCGCGCCTATTATCATCAACTAAGACAATATCAACACAACTAGTAACTTCAATAGTTCTTCGCTTTGATGATAGATTTTTTAAGGTTATTTTTTTAATAAGAATGTTTTCTGTAGGAGAAAGCACGCATTCGGTTGTAGTCTCGATATTGTTATTAGTTCGCTGGAACTCAATTTTTTTATTATCAAATAATACTGTATAAGTTTCTGGAACATTATTTGAAGGCCAAAGAGCTGAGTTCCAGAACTCATTAGTTTCAAGGTCTTTGATATAAAAATAAATCCCATCGCCAGTAGTGCCCCGATGGCTAGTAATAGTCATATCATTAAATTTTGTGTATCCACCGCCGTAGCTGTTGATAAACGATTTTAAATTCTGATTTGACTGCATAAAGTACAGAGGGATCTGATTTAATACATCTTTTAATTCTAATTTTAGCGGGAAATGGTTCATTAATGTGAATAGACTATATTTTTTACGTTCTTTAAAATTACCTGGTTAGTAGGCACAGGTCCGGCCTTATTCTCCTCAAGTAGATACTCGCCAGTTTTTACTATCTTACTTGAGTGAAAAAGTTTAACAATAATATTAGATGAAAGGATATTTCCTAGTGAGGTCAAAATCATTCCCTGGTGATGCGACATATAAGCAAAAGTAGCTTCACCACTATCTTTTCTGGAGTAATCAATAGCTTCGTAATATCCATATTCACCAACCGCTCCATCAAAAGCCAGGTTTTGCAGATTTTTCACACCCTCTATTAAATCATGTTTTAATGTTATAAAAGTTGAATAAGGCGAGACAACCATTCGTTTATCCACATTTGGGTTTAAAGCTGCATTTGGAATGCCGAAAGCCTTGTATTTATATTTCCCTCCTGAATTAATTTCGTTGTACATTGACTCAGAAATTCCCCATGGTATGTCAAGTTTCTTGGTATAAGCTCGCTGTTCTCCTAAGTATGCGTCAAGAGTTTGCTGATAGATGGATGCCTTGGAATACTTCATAAATATAGTAGGCATAAAGTACTCAAAAGTAGTTCCACCCCATGAAAGCATAAATAACCCGGTTTTACCCTTTTTGATTTTTCTTGTTAATGATGGCCAGGATTTTTTTGGAATATCATTTTTGCATATAGCGAGATATACCAAAAGCCTTGATTCAGATGCTAATGTCTCATAATGATAAGGCTCAAGTTTTTTTCTAGTAACTTTATAACCTACTGATACAAATTTTAATTTTGGGTTATAAAAAAAGCTGAAATCCATCGAAGTAATATATGATTCAGCTAATTCGACCAGATGATCACGCCTTGAAATCATTAAATCAAGATTATTCTTTTTCTCAGTCAAAGCATCAATAACCTCATTACCAACATCAGAAAACTCATGTCTGAGGAGCAGCTCAATCCTGTTCAAATCATGGCTGTATTTTCCTAAATCCTTAACATTATTAATATTTTCAAGTAATTCAAGAAGACTATGATTGGATAAACTCTCAGTTAACCTCTCATCCACTGTGATTTGAAATGACGAAATTTCTTCATAAAGCAGCTGTGAAAGGTTCCTTAGTTTCAACACAAGTTTATGTAGAGTTAGAGCACTTTCGATTGGAGGAAGTTTTATCTCGCCAATGTGGAGATTTATTTTTTCGACAAGACGGATTGTTTGAGATAGATTAGTAGCCTCAGAATGACTTAGTGAAAGCTTAATATCATGCATTTTTACTACCTGAGCAGGACCCATCTCATGAGGATAAAGTAGACATTCTTCAATAATATCTCTAAGACCATTTAGTAGTGATTTATTAAATTTGTAATTATCAAAAGAGGCTTTGAGCCCTTCAGAAAGAGTAATTGCACATGCTAAAAAGTTTCCATTATCAAGTGAAGGGATAAAATAAGGCTTTGACGGCTTCATTGAATAAAGATCGTAGTAGCTATAGAAAAGTCCTCGATATTTCTCAAGTTTGTTTAGAGCATCAAGTGTAAGATCTATTTTATCGTAAAAACTTCTAAGGCTTAAATAACCTAAACTATGAGCAGAAAGGGCAGAAGTTAGATAAAAACCAACATTAGTGACTGAAGTGTAAGGAGAAATCTCGAGCCTTTTAAATCCCTGAATATTGTCTGGGGACAGGTAATTAGTCTGGTTAGTAGTGTATTCATCAAAGAAATTCCACGTTCTTAGGGCTATGCGTCTTAAAAATGTTTTATGTTCTTTTATTTTAGAATTCATGTTTGACCGGTTTGTCGTAAATATAAACCCAAATTGGTACTAATAGCCAGATAGTAATTAAAGCAATCAGAACAAAATTATATTTTCCTGATGTTAAAGATAAACTTAGCAAAAAAAGGAGAAATAGCCAACATGGAAGAAAGATTTTAGCGTAGGAAGTAAAAACTCTGTTTTTACCTGATTCAGAAGCCACAAATGTAGACCATTGAAGTGTGTGTTTACCAGATATAAATTTTCTATACAATGCCTTGAAAATAGCATCAGCTTTAAGAAAAACATCATATGGAAGGAATAAAAAATAAAAGAGGTTTTTCTTAGTAAGATTTCTTAAAAGAAACAATAGATCAATAAGTATATGGTAAATGCTTACACCATGAATATTTATATTTCGGACTAGAATATGATAGACACCGAGAATAAACTCGAGAAGAAAAAATTCAATAATTATTATCGCATAAGTTAAATTTCTCTCATCTGGATAACCAAACCAAACTAAAATAAGAAGTATAAATAGAAATGGATTTAAAAGGGAAACTAACATGTTATCCAAAACCTTAAATTTCTGAAATAAAGTAAGTGAGTTAAGGATAGAATTGCCCTGCTGATTTTTAATCTTACTGAATAGCCAATCAGCGATCTGCCAATTGCCTCGAATCCAGCGATGCTCCCTTAGAAAAAAGGATTTAATAGAAGCTGGAAATCCCTCATAAATTACTATATCGCTAATATATCCGGTGCCGCAAATTGCTCCTTCCAGGAGATCGTGGCTTAAAATAGTGTCGTCTTGAAATAATCCGTTTAGTTGCGCTGTAAATCCATCAATATCAATGATTCCTTTGCCGGTATAATGGCCTTCTGCAAACAAGTCAAAATAAAGTTCATTCAAAAGCCTCGAATAAAAATCAAAACCACTAGCGTCACACAAACAAATCGAAAAAAGCGTTTGATGTTTGGCTTTAAAGGTAAAGTTCAGTCTAGGTTGGAGAATAACATAACCTCTGTTCAACTTTCCTGTGTTTTTATCAAATTGAGCTTTATTTAATGGATGTGATAAAGTTCCTACTAAATCTGTAATAAAGTCTTTTGGAACAATTGCATCCTCATCGACAGTAACAAGATACTTGACGTAAGGTGTTTTTTTGGCCGAATAAAAATATGGACTGAGAACAGAATTTTCTCTTAAGACGTTTGTAAATTCCAGGATTTTGCCTCTTTTCCTCTCCCATCCCATCCACCTATTCTGCCTATCACTCCAAAGTCTGTCACGAAGATAGAAAGAAAACTTATCACTTTGCCGATACTTTAAGTTTAATTTTTTAATTTCTTCTTTAATTAATTCAAATAGTTCAGTATCTTTCTCTTCAAACTCTCTATCTGAGTCTTTATAGTCAAGAAGTAAGCAAAAAAATATGTTTCTACCTCTATTTCCGAGATACATTACCTCTAAAGAATCAACTAATCTCCTAATATCGTTTAAATTAATCAAAAGCGATGGAATCACAAACATTGTTGCTGATTCATCAACTAAGTCATGTTTTATATCAATTTTTGATAACCTTCTAGGCGCAACAAGATCAGTCATAAAGGTATTGATAAGTCTTTTTACAAAGCCGTAAATCGGAAGTATAAAAAGAAGACTAAACACAATACCTGCAATGATACTCAGGCTGTTGTACCATAACATTAAAGCGAAAAAGCCAAAAACAATAGTTAAAATGCTTACTAAATATATATTTGCTCCAACTGTATTAAATACTTTCTTTTTCTGCTTCCAACTTTTTTGTCCTTCCAGCTGTTTAAGTCCAGCATCGATAATGTAGTATCCAACATGCCTCTCAACCTCACTGGCACCAGTTGATGTCAGCTCTAACACACGTTCGGATAGGCCTTCCTCAGATATTGCAAGATTCCTGGATATTGTCTTTACTACATCAAGATAAGAATTTCTAGAAGCTGTATCGAGTCTTGGGTAGATTCCTACCGGATCGCGAGATAAAATTTCATCAACTCGGCTTACATTTTTAAACACTAAATCCCAATCGATCTCCTTTAAGACTTGTAAATTTCGAATTGTTTTACCAATTGAATCTCCTTCTATAGCAGTAACAAGCCTAAGAACTTCATCTTTCTTTTGTCTCAAATAATCCTCACCCAGTCTAACAAGATCTACCAATTCACCACTATAAGGACGTTTCTTTAAATGGATGAAGAAAAAAACAGCATATTCATCTCCTTTTTTCTTTATTCTTTCAAACTCTTTTTTAATATCGTTACTAACGCTCTTCTCAAGATAGTAATAAATCGCATCATTTCTAGCCCTCGTGTCCTGAAGTACAGGCCAAAGCATCTCACAAATAGAATTAATTAGGATCAGTTTCAAGAAAAGCGGTAAGCTAAAAATTTCATCAAGAGTAAGTGGCTTTTTTACTTGATATTTTTGCAAAAATTCAATGAGTTTTTTCTCTGTAAGAAGACTTTTATCATTTTGAAAGTATTTCTTGAATAATAGATAAGTAGCAGGAAAATTTTTATTAGTTCCTTCATCTGATGATGGAAGCACGTTTAACAGCTTCTTGTTAACATTATTTTGAAGTGCAAGAATCTCCTCTAAAAGCGTGTCTCTATTCTCAATTATCCATTTACCTGCATAGCTCATCTCTAAATGCTCGGCGGATAAAAGATCGATATATTTATAGAAGTTTGTTAAGAATTCTTTATCAAGAAAGATTTTCGTTTGAAGAATATGCTTAGCGTTTTTATTTGTGTGAAGTTTTTTCTTTGAACGATAAATATTAGACAGTCTCTTGTACAGCCTATAAAGCCTTATGCTAAAGTGTTTTTCGCCTACTGATTTCATATATCCCAAAGAGTGTAATTTTCTCACAATAATAGCACTTTCTCTGTAATTGTCTTCTTATTTTATTTAATTGAATAGGTTTTTTTGTTATATTACTTTTAAATAATGACTTCCACTATAAATTTAGAAACAAACAATTACAAAGCCGAAAAAAGTGGACAATGTTATAACTTAACATTAAATGGTGATCACTTTCTTACTCTTATTAATCAGGTAGGAACTTTCAACTTAAGGGCTCATCCGGGAAAAGATCCTAATGGTTGGGGAACGTCAGTTTATTTGCAGGCGTTTATGCCGGGAGCTGTCCTACATTCAGCAAAAGTTAAAAAAATTGCAGTGGTCAAGAATGGCGTTTATATAGAAGCAATTGGAGCGGTTTGCCTAGAAAATCGTAAAAAAACTGGATCATGGTCTGTATCTATCACATTAAGTTATGATTTAAATACTGAAAAAGTATTTGGTATTGGCAAATATAATATTGTTTTAAACGATACTCTACGAGAAATAGGAAAAGGAGATCTTAATTTAATGAAAATTGCCAGTAATTATTTATGGAATACGCCTCACCTGGATAATTCCACAGGAAATACAGGCGACTTATCTTCAGTAGATTTTGTATTTGATGAGGATAAAATTGTATGGACTCCTCAAGATATGAATTCAGCAGTATTTTATGACTCTAGTTTGAAAGCGAATAATTTAAGTATACAGATTAATGGGGGTTTGAATTGTTGTGATTCAAGAAAACAAGGGTTTGACCCTATTCCTAGCGCAGCAGCATATAAACCTACGATTTTTTTAAAAATATGTTCAGAAGTAAAGAATCAGCCTTTAAAAGCTTTTGCAATGTTTAGTACCCACAGGGATGAAATGGCATCAATACAATATGAAAGAGATGTTTATCTTTATGAAGAGTACTGGCAGGATAATATTGGAATAAATCCTATAATCAGTAGGGATTTTGACAGTAAAGAGTTTTCATTCGACATTGTTTTTGAAGCGAGCTCGACTGAACCACAGTTTCATTAAACTAATTTTGACAAAAATAAATAATTTTCCAATCAAATTATTGGAAAACTTTCATGGCAGAATTTAGTAAAGC
>JAYTAQ010000099.1:0-1578 GCA_043737415.1 bacterium | reverse complement strand
GTGCTTTTTTATGCATTAAGATCTACCCGGCAGGAGCCATGCAACAAAGCCTGTTAAATCTATTTTTGAGAAGAAAATAGATTGGCTTCCAAGAGCTGAAGAATTCGATCTTGAACTTTATAAGTTTGTTACAGATGGCTCCATCATTGAAAGAGATGATAGTCTAACCAAAATTAACCGAATGGTTACAGTGGGATCAGAAATAGTACCTGACCCTTCAGCTATTGAAAAAGATAAACTTTTGTTATCTCCACTCTTACCAGACATACTTGGCGAATACTTGGTACTAAAATGTTTAAATAAAGACAACAAGTTTATCTTTAAAAAAGATAACAAAATAAGAGATTTAGTAGAGTTAACCGAAGTCACTAATTTTTATTACTATAATATATTTCAACGAAGGATTATACAAGATTTTCCAGACCATCCAAATACCATCCACTTTATAATTGGAAATAAGAACAGTTGGGTGGACAATAGAGGTATGGCTTGTAGAAATATTCTTGATGCAATGCAATACCTGTATGCCAAGAACATGAAATACCAGCTTGTAATGCTTGAATATCTTAGAATATTGTCAAAAACGATTAATACTAACACTAATCAAAAGGCGTTTTCTGATCATCCAGAAAGAGCATATCAACAAGGATGTCAGATAATGGTTTTCACAAGTTCTGGTAACCTTGTTGATCAGTTAAAATATTATGACATTGTAAAGCAAAATACTGACAGATTCTCTCAAAGTCCATTATTAGCAAATGATGGAAATTATATCTATGAAAATATAGACCCATATGAACAGATTGAAGAACTTATGAAGATGCAAGATCCTGATTACGTTGAAAAAACAAAGAAAATTGATGCTCGCATTCCATACATAGAAGCTACTTGTATATACTGCATCCTATTAAAAGAAAATATAGGGGAAAATATAGAACTTGGAAAAGATATGGTTAAACGACTCTTGTATTTATCTTCTGACTTCACCGATCCTAGAATTAAAACTGAGTCTTTAAAAGCTTTTATAAATTATGGACCTGATAAGATACTAGACTTTGACAAGATCGTTAATAAATTATTCCTGGATATACTCTCTACTCCTCCTCAATTAAAACCTATAGATGTCGTTAATAGCAAAGTTGAATTCACCGCTACGCTAATAAATTACCAGATTTCAGTATACAAGAGCAACCTTGCTTTAGAATATTTCGATAAACTACATTTACATATTGTTAAACTTGAACAAAATACTGAACAATGGGATGCGGTTATATATTTAGGCAACATTGCCTTGGCAAGTGCAAAGTCTTTTTATGAAAGGTCTATTCGTATAACTGGCGATTTATTTTATGAAAGGATAATCAGAATTTATGGTTTTTTTAGAAAAGTTAAGCCAAATCCTATTGAAGATATAGCGTTTCGAGCAGCTCAATACAGAGGTGGAAATTTCAATTATTGACCCGTGAATTATTGTAGTCGTTGGGCTTTGTTGCATGGCTCCTGCCGGGTAGATCTTAATGCATAAAAAAGCACCGGAAAAGCGAACTTTGAGATCGCCAAACCTCCAAAGTCGCTGCC
>JAYTAQ010000098.1:0-10254 GCA_043737415.1 bacterium | reverse complement strand
TGATTATTTCACAATCCATTACCATACCTTTTCACAGGAATATTATATTCCTTCATGTTGTGATTCTCTTGAAAAAAAAGACTTAAATGGCGAGCAATTATCTTTTGAGCTTAAAACTGAAGATTCAAAGTGCCAATTCGTTTTCCAGTATAAAAGTACAATATGGGAAAAGACATATTTTTTGGATATTTATGAAGATAGGGCAGAGTATTATTACGATTTGGTTGGTAATAACACTATTGATACACTTAGATTTTTTGAAGGTACTAAAGAAGAAGGGTTTTCTGAAGATTTTTACCTAATAAAACACTTTAACGATAAATTAACTACACCTTACCGTGAATACAGTATTGGTTCAAAACCATCGTTTGAAACGATATTTAACCCTGAAGCAAATAATTACAACAAACAATACTTTGAGACTTATGAACACTCACAAGTCAGTGTAAATTGTGATTTAGATTATTGTGGAGGTAATTTCCTAGCTAATCCGGGTACATTTTGTTTCTTAATTAGTAAGAACGTTTCAGAGTGGATAACACTTGGTTTAATCACGGAAACTGGTAAACACCATTTTTCTGAGTTCGAATATATTGGTGGAAAAGTTTTTGGACTAAACCTAAATTATTGGGGACTTTATGAGGTAAACGGTACCTTTAGAACACCAAAGATTGTAATGCACTCATCTAGCGATGAAATATCTTCATTGGAGAAGTATACAAAACAAGCTAGATTAGGGTATGGAATTAAGGAATCAGATTCAGTAAATCCAGAGTGGTGGTATGGGCCAATTATTTGTGGATGGGGTCACCAATGTTATATGGGGGATTTATTTAGAACAAGAAGTCCAAAGGAGAGACAGCGTGATGTAGCTGTTTATTACATGTGTACTCAGGGGAACTATGAAAAGTTCATCGAAATGATAGATAGTCATGGTCTAGAATGGAAAACACTTACGATTGATATTAGGTGGTTCTTAAATGATGGTTTGAAACTACTTGATGAGGGAAGGTGGCCTGACTTGAGAGGTTTCGTTGATAAACTTCATAAGCGTGGTAAAAAAGTACTTATTTGGTGGGGGCCATGGAATCCGGAAGGTTTGGAGAGCGAAGATTGTTTAACTTATTCTCAAGAAGCTTGTAAGGGTAAGTCTAATAGACCCGGTAGATTTGCTAAGTTTGGAGGTATGGTAGAAGGAGCTAAAGTTGCACCAGATATTACTCTTGAGTCTGTTCAAAACAAGCTTCGTACAGCAATAAATAAGATTTTCGGAAATGGTGAAGGTTGCTACGATATTGATGGAGTTAAGGTAGACCATGTGGCATCAACGCCAGCAATTTATGGACTGAAATTTCCAGAAGGTTCAAAGAAATTATATGGAGTTGAAATCTTAAAGTTTTACCATGATTTTTTACATAATGAAATTAGATCTCTTCGACCAGATGCGCTTATTATTGGACAATCACCTAACCCGTATTTTAGCGAAAGCTTTGATATGTTGAGACTAGGGGATATCTATTCTCATACAAATAAATCAGTAAACGAGGAGATGATATTTCGAGTTAAGATGGCTAAAGCAGCGAATCCGAATTGGTTAATTGATATGGATGGATGGCCATTACCAAGTCTTTATGCGTTTGAGAATTATATGACTGCTCAGGGGAAATATGGAGTGCCAAGTCTGTATTATGCTAGTCATCTGGATACAACGAATGAAAAGATTGGAGCAGACGTGTTTGCAAAAATTAAAGACCATTGGACAGAATATTTGAACAATAGAGATGAAATTAAAAATAAATGAGAATTCTATTAGATTGCAAAGTTAATACTCCTGACGGGATTGGTCGTTTTGTCAGGAACCTGACGAATTCGCTTCATAAAGAAGTCAGTAAGTCTTCATCATTACTAAGTATTTTTGCTAACGATGTCAGGCTGGCTGATTTATGCGATGACGTTTTTGTTGAGAAATCACAACATTACACCCTTGATGAATTAAGAAACAAAGCTGTTGCCATTGAAGTAACAAACGCAGATATTATTCATTGCACAGATTACCGAACTTCATTTGAAGCGATAAATGTTCCTCTAGTCGTTTCAATCCATGATATTTTTCGTTTTACTTCGCCTGAACTGTGCTACTCCGATTCAGTCTTTATTGAAAAATATAGTCAGTATGCCTTCGATCAGATAGTAGGGATTGTTACTAGCATTGATATTCCATTTGAACTTAAAAAGAATTTTCAGCTTAAACGAACTGATTCCGTACACTTTATTTATTATGCCTCTGTATTGTACAGAGCATTAAGTACAGCTAATTGTATTATTGTTCCTACAAATACTGTTAAGACTGAGATTCTTAAAAACTTTGATATTAAGACCCGGATCGAGGTTATACCTTATGGAATTAATCATTCTGATTTGGACTCATCAGAAGTTTCAGAAAGTATTATTGATAGTCTTCCTGATAGGTTTCTTGCATATGTTGGTCAGTATCGTGCTCATAAACAAATCGATCTACTTTTTGAAGCTTTTGTAGAGATCCTGAAAACAGATCCTGACCTTAAGCTTGTATTAATTGGTAAAGACTTTAATGGAAACGAGCAACTTCGATTAAAACTAGAGGGATTGCGTATTTCTGGAAGTGTTAATGTTCTAGGGTACGTAAACGATAGTACTTTAAAAGTTTGCTATCAAAAGTGCTTAGCTCTTGTTCACCTTGCTCAATATGAAGGCTATGGATTTACTCCACTTGAAGCCTTATCACAAGGTGCACTAGTAATTGCTTCTGAAGAGAATATTACGTTACATGAAACTATGGCTGAACATTGTTTCTTCATCAATACCGAATCTTCAGACACAGTTGCTGAAAGAATTAGTAAAGGACTAATAGAGTTAAAACCTGACGATGAGCTTGTTAGGCAGAAGAGAAAAGACTTTGTTAAAGACTTAACTTGGCAAAATTATGCCAAGCGGGCTCTTCAAATTTATAGTGGATTAATTTCATAATATGTCAGAAATCAAAACAATATTAGTCGATGTCGGAGATGTTCTAGTTACTACTAAGGCAGACGTTCAATTTGAAAGAATAGCAGAGCTTACCCGGCTTTCTGCTGATGACGTCAAGGGACTTATAAATGGCTCTAATTACGTATTTGAATATGAGATAGGTAAACTGACAACCAAAGAGTTTATACATCATTGTAATGAACTTTTAGGCGTAAATATCTCTGATGAAGATTTTGCAGATGCGTGGAATAGAGTAGTGGAAAGTGAGAACTCTCAAATATTGGATCTGATAAGTAAACTTGGCAATAAAGTACAGGTAATTATCGCATCAAATACTAATGAAATGCATTGGATTTACATTGCTCAAATGATCTCTAAATTCAATATTAATTATGAAGAAGCACTTTCTTACGAATTAGGGTTTAGAAAACCAGCAGTTGAGTATTTTAAACAACTGCTGGTTAAATTTAGGTTAGATGCTTCAAATTGCTTGTTTATAGATGACAGAGCTGAGAATATTGAATGTGCTAACAAAATGGGGATGAGTACGATTTGGCATATCTCAGAAGTTAAATCTTGTAATGAATTGCAGAATCTTCTCAACTCTTTTGATAAATCGATATCCTAAATGAACCCACAGTATCTAACTCATTAATCTCATTGAACACATTTTGTTTCGCAAGAGGAATATGCCAGTAGTAGGGAGTCATCATCAGTAAGTTCTTAATATCGGTATTATTATCTAGGTGAATTGTTTGTTTAATATTTAGCTGATCAATTAATTTGAACTTATTAGACTCGAGAAGAACATCATCATTACCAGCATGGGGTTTTACTTCATCGTAAATCAAACTTGCAATGGAGGTTAGATGATCAGACTGAGGACCAACCATTATTATAATACCGTCATCCTTTAAAACTCTCTCAAATTCTTCAGGAGAAACTGGAGAGAATACCGATACGACAGTGTTTGCTGATTTGTTTTGGTAAGGTAGGTCATAAACACTACCGACTGATATTTCTAAGTCTTTACTTCTACGTGCTGAGAATTTTGCTGCATGTTTAGAAATATCAACACCCCAAACCTTGCAATCAATACCTGATACAGTGATTTGGTTATACAGATTTTCAGTGTAGTAGCCCTCGCCTGACCCTGCATCGATTAGATTAAATGGTAGTGAAGAACTTTGTTTCAAGTGATCTATTGAGATTTTGCATATTGCATCAGATAAAAACTCATACTGCCCAAGGTTTAAAAAGTTTTGTCTGCCTACTACCATTTCAGCATTATCACCTGGGTCTTTAGTTTTCTTCTGGTTCGCTAAAAGTAAATTTACATAGCCTTCACGGGAGATATCGAATGAATGATTGTTAATGCATTTATAGCTTCGATCTGTTAGAACCAAAGCTTCATCGCAAACAGGGCATTTGTAAATATTATTTTGCATAAGATTAATCGACTTCTGTTAAATAGGCTTTACCAGCAATCTCTATTTGATCTAGTAACTCTTTTTTAACTTCCTTAATATCATTCTGACTGTATCCCATTCGGGTTACCCATTCAAGAGTAGGTACTTCAATTCTTTTTGAATCGTTGTAATTTATAGCCCAAATAGTCTCTCTATTTTTAACTAATTTACCACTCCTTTGAGCAGTGTAATGCCACCAATATTGCCATTCGATCATTGATGCATAATATTCAGCGAAGCCATGTTTACGTAAGAAATAGTCTAGATTCTTTTGGTTTTCCAACAAACATAAGTCTGCGTTACCCTTTGAATGCCAAATATGAAGAGAAAAAATATCCTTTTCAAAGCTACAAGGGATTTTGGCTATGTTAGATCTAGCTCCAATCTCCATGTCCTCATACCCATAACCTTCCATTCTTTCATCAAAACCTCCAATTTCCCAATAACTTTTTAAGGGAAAGCCAGCGTTTAAGAATAGTGACCATTCAGCTCTCACTATTTTATCTTCTTCGTCTAATGGTTCGGTATAAAGTGGTTTACCAAAACTACGGAGTTCATGACCAACAAAAGTCCCTTCAATACGCTCTGGCCATGCGTCAGGGACAAGTGCCTTCAAAGAATCAAAATCATCCTTTTCAAGAGCGTTCTCAACTTTTGATCGTTCTAGCGGGGGTAACCAGTCAACCATTCCAAAAACAACTTGGTCTGGATTTTGTTTATGAATTTTTGTGTAAACTGATATCGCATCATCTTGTAGAATAATGTCACTGTCGAGCATTACCATTAAGGTACATGACTTTGGAAGATTTGCAGCTCCAATATTTCTTGTACGTCCACGTCTACCTTTATTGTTTGGTCCACAACCTATCCACTTCATTCTTCCTTCCCAGTCTGAATTGTTGGAAATCTCTCCAATATATTCTCTTGTACCGTCAGTAGACCCGTCATCTGCAATAACAACGAAGAAGTTTTTTGTTGTCTGAATTTCTAAAGATTTCAGCAGTAGTTTTAAATTATTAAGTCTATTATATGTAGGAATTACTAAGCCAATTTGTGTCATTGTATAAAGAGTTTGTATATGTACGACATTATACCGTCTAGTAATCCTATTGCACAACTAATTTAATTCCTTAGTATACATTTAAATAGTTAAATATAAGCCAAGAGTTCTTCTACTTCTTGAATTAATGTCGTTGTAGTAAGGTATTCATTGATGTTTTCTACTTCAAGTATTCTAAACTCATCCATCACTTCCAGCCAAGTTGGATAAGCTCCAAGTTCCAGTCAACTATTCCCTTTATTCCAATAACATGAGCTATTCGAAACTGGGATTTCAAGAAATTTACTTGCGAACTCGACTACTTGTTATTCACGAGGCCTTTCTCTGCCTATAAGTAAACTCTATCCAGTCGGTTGTTCAGGTTGTAATTGAGTTTCTCGTTAGAACTCAAGTTTGAGTATTCGTAATTTGCTACAATTCTTCTATGAAGAAATTATTCCTGACCTCAAGTGTACATACAGTTGCTAGCGATATCGCAAAACGAGTTGATTTGTCAAAAGGAAAGAAGCTGGTTTTTATAGCCACTGCGGCAGAGCAAAAGATTAAAAAAGGTAGCAATATGACTTGGCTCCAAAATGATAGGCAAGCCTTAATTGATGCAGGATTTGATGTCGAAGACTGTACAATTACACATAAAAATTTAGATCAACTGAAAACAGATTTACCTAAATACGACTTTATTTATCTTTCCGGAGGGGATTGTATTTATCTTCTTGAGCAATCTCACAAATCTGGATTCTATAATTATATTCATGAATTGATTAAGGAACAAGGAAAAACTTATATTGGAACCAGTGCTGGCTCTATTATTACTGCTTCAAGACTACAAGAATATTACTTTGATGATCCAGCTGATAACGGTGAAAAGTATAAAGGTTATGGTTTCATTAATTTTGCCATTGCTCCGCATTGGGGACGAGAGGATTACCGTAAGAAATATCTTGAAAGACGTTTGGAGCTTGCATATTTGGAAAACCAAATTCTGCTTTTGCTATTGACGGATAATCAGTATGTGATTGTGGAAGATGATCAATATCAAATTGTTGATGTCACAATTAGAAAATAAGAGTAGGTAAGTCATTTTTCAGTAAAAGTTCGAAACTCATCCCACTGATCCAGCCAATTGAAGCTTTTAGAAATATATCCAACTAATCTTATTTCCATAGCTCTTATTGGGTTCTAACCAATTTTACAAGTCTTTCATTACAGTATTAAATAAATCAAAAGAAGCCTTGTTTTAAGGCTTCTTTTCGCATTTGTTATAAATCCTTTATCTATAGTTCTGTAAAGAATTAGCAATAGTTACTAATTGATCGTTAGATGCATCTCCATATTCGCTTATGGAATAAGTTACATTTCCTTCTTTCCAAAACACATAAGATTTTGTCACTAATGAATTTGCTGAGTTGTTTGTACAATAGCTTTCGCTTTCTCCCTCAAGCAAAGGACTCTTGTAATACGTATCATCAATGCCATTTATTTTTACCTTTTGTCCATCAGTTGGGAAATTACCAGGCTTCCTTGTTTCATTAACGGTATAGAGGACCTTAGATCCATCTATATATGTTAAAAAGACAGAGTCGGACTCGTCTATCTCAGAATATTGCTGTTTTACACCAACTGTTACTTCAGAAAAAGTCTCTGATTTAATTTTTTTCTTGATACTTTAATAGTAAATGTTACTCTCCTACAGCTACATACCGTATTGTTGCTGTTTTATCTTCTATAATGTTAGGCTTGTTATTTTTGAGACTAAAAAATATTACAAAAAAACACATTAATACTATTAGACTACCGACAATTATCACTTGAATTCTCATTATTAAAAGTCTATAAATTCAAAGAACTCTACACAGCACCACCAACCGTAATAATCATAAGCTTGTCAGTAATACTCTTGTGCAGATGCCAATAATGATACGTTTTTCCAATCACAGTGACTAGATTTTTGACCTCAAATTCTAGGCGATAATCGTCATTCACAGGCAATAATATTGATTTCCCTTCGTGTTTGCATTCTACGTTTTCAGAGCAAATAATATCACGAAACCAATCAGCCATATTTTTACTATATAGTTTGACACCAATCCAGCCAGCACTACGTTCAATTGATCTGTACGGAATCAGCAGTTTGTATGCCCGTAAAATCTCTTTGACAGCATTTTGATAATTTTGTGATTGCAAATCGTTATTTTCACCTTTGCCTCGAAGCATAGTTTCCCTATGTGGAGCCCCACCTTCTTTCGCAAGGTAGCAATATGAGTCCCACATCTTGTCCCAAGCGACTTTCCCATCATTTTCATAGGCAAATGGGGCAGACTTCATAGGTGCATTTTTTTCTGTTAGATTCATGATTTATTTGATAATCCCTCCGCTAACTAGAGCTTTAAAAGCTATTGTTAAGCCTACAAATGTCACAAAAATAGAGCTAATAAAAGGCATTTGTTTTGATAAAAAGTGATTACTTCCAGTAAATTTAGCCGCAAACGGTTTAAATAACACTAGGAATATCCCTATTAAGATTAATACTGTAGCAAGACCGATGCTGAAAGCTAAAACTGTAGTAATTCCTAATAAAATCTTTCCTAAACTTATTGCAATTAATAATACGACTAATGCATCAGGGCAGGGGACAATACCCCCTGAAACTCCTAGAGATAAAATATTCCAAAATGAGTTATCAGAATTCTTTTTTTCTTGGGCAATATCGAGACTTTGTTGATTTTGTTCAGTTTTATTGCTCATTAACGATCCATGAGCATGCATAGTACCTCCATGTGAATGTATTAGGTTTGCATCAATTATTTTTTCAGTTTTGTTTCTATTTTTAAAACGACTGACTGCTAGTTTCAGTCCTAGTATCGTAACTAACGTTCCTGAGATAAATCCAAGCCAAGGAAATAATGTTTCCGGAAGAATATATTTTGAAGCAAATAATGAAATTACACCTAAAAGAATAACACTTGATGTATGAGTTGCAGTAACAATTAATCCCAGTATAACAGCATCCCTCATTCTTCCTTTTGTGCCAATTAAGTACGCCGCTACCATTGTCTTTCCGTGTCCAGGAGTAAGAGCATGGAGGGCTCCTAAAACAAATGATATTCCCAGTGCAACAAATATAAAACCAGGACCTGAACTTGAACTTTGTATAGTTTTTTTAAACGACTTGCTGATTTCTGATCCTTCGAATGCATAAGTTGATCCACGAGCTTCAATCACATTTATTGCTTCCTGTTTATCTTTAAAAATTTGAGTATATCCAGGAGATTTCTCTTGAATATATGCTTGTATCTCCTCTATAGTAGCATCAGGATTATCTTTTACATATTGCTGGATTTCTGCCGGTAAAATGTCATGGGAGGAAGTTTCGACAGAAAAAAGAGGCAAGAATGCAAATACAGATATTAATATAATAAAAGCTTTGACAATTAGTTTCATAATTAGAGTTTTTTTAAAGTGTCGTTTGCTACGGAACTGTTTCGTATCGAAAAAGATTTATCTAGTTCTATCGTTTTTGATAAAAAGCTCTTTGCTTGCTTCAAATTTCCAGTTTTCTCATTAATCATTCCAGCATGAAAAAGAATTGTAGGGTCATGTTCTCCGAGCTTTAAAGCTTCATTAATATATCGTTGGGCCTCAGGTAAGTTACCTTTTTTAAAGTGAGTCCAGGCTAAAGTATCAGCTGCAAATATGCTTGGACGGGCCTCAAAAGCTTTCTGGGCTTTTATCAGAGCAATGTCTAGGTCTATATCGTGATCTGCTAAAAACATGGCCATTTCCATATCAACGTTCACTCCGCTTGATTCTGAAGCCTGATATGCAAGTTTTGCTAAAAAATATTGTTGATCAGCCTTCGTTTTATCGCCTTTTACTGAGTAAACATCACCTAAATTGATATAAAATTGTGCGATTGGGAGTCTATCTACGGCTTTTTGAAAATACATTACTGATTTATCATAGTCTTCACGAATAAAAGCTATTCTACCTAAGCCATCAAGAGCTTGAGGATAGTTTTCTACAATTGATAAAGAATTATTAAAGGTTTGTTCTGCTTGCCTAAGATCATTTCTGATTTGTAGCTTGCCAAGTTCCATGTAGCTCCATGCAACATTTTCGGGAAATTGAGCACCAGAACTGATCGCTGTTTGCAATGCCGTCCGTGCACCATCAATATCACCGTTAATTTCACGGAGATAAGCCACACGATTAAATGAGCTCAAATCAGGGCGTTTATTAACCATGATCTGAATTGCATTAACAGCCTCATCATATTTACCCAATTCTATCTGAGCATCTCCAATTATTCCGTAGTACACCGCTTTGTCAGGATTTATTGCTACTGCCTTATTTCCATCTACGAGTGCCTCTGAAAAATGATGTCTGCCAAGTGCTAGTTGAGCCTTTAAAGCAAAGAGTTCCGCGTTATCATTTAATGTAATCGTTTTATCAAGTAGCTTATCAATCTTGGAATAGTACGAAGTGTCTGATGATTCTCTTACTCTTTGAAGGTAAAGATTAGAGAGCTGTATAATCAATTCAATATTATCAGGATTGTCTTGTGTTTGAATCTCAAGGCTTTTTATTGATCTATCAGTTATCGTTGTTGCTTCTGCATTAGCTTTATTCCTTTTATCAAAATACTGTTTAATTTCAGGAGCAATAATAAAAGTGATCAATGCTATTGAAACTCCTAAAATCAAATTTTTGATTTTTATG
>JAYTAQ010000097.1:0-1584 GCA_043737415.1 bacterium | reverse complement strand
AGTTTAGTTGGTAGTTTCCAGGAAGTGCCATTATTTCTAGACTGACGAATCACCTGATAACCCCACTTGCGACAATTTCATCTCCGCAATAGATACATCCAAATTGTCCTGGAGAAATAGCTCTTTGAGGTTGATCAAAAAATATATTCAATGAGTTGCCTTCTTTATCCGAAATTACAGTTGCTTTTGCAGGTTTTTGTCTATATCGAAGAGAAACTTCTGCACTGAATTTAGCAGTTACTTCGTCTGGATTTAAAATATTTACATTGCCAATAATTACTTCAGATTTATAAAGTGCAGGGTTTGTTTTTCCTTTCGCTACAAATACTGTATTTTTGCTTAAATCCTTCGATGTTACAAACCACGGACCA
Organism: bacterium; assembly: GCA_043737415.1. Classification (GTDB taxonomy): domain Bacteria; phylum Patescibacteriota; class Dojkabacteria; order JAOAGR01; family JAOAGR01; genus JAYTAQ01. The sequence goes on along the minus strand of JAYTAQ010000097.1, from coordinate 1,213 downwards.
CCAGAGAGACCCAAGCCCTCCCGCTGGCCAATTGTATGAAACCAGAGACCTTTATGCTCTCCTAGAATCTCGTTTGTATCAATATCTACAATTGGACCTGGTTTAGAACCTAATCCGGATTCAATAAATTCTTTAACATTTATATCGCCTATAAAACAAATACCTTGGCTATCTTTTTTCTCAGCAACCGGAAGGTCAAATCTTTTTGCTAGTTTTCGAACTTCAGGTTTTGTTAGTGTTCCCAGGGGAAATATTGCTCGTGAAAGTTCGGCTTGAGTTAGTTGGCAGAGAAAATAAGCTTGGTCCTTGTTTGTATCTACGCCTTTAAGTAGGTGATATCCGGTTCCATCAAAAATGTTCCGAGCGTAATGTCCTGTAGCTATTTTATCTACTTTTAGATCATCAAAGCATTTATGAAGGAATACTTTAAATTTTATCTCACTATTGCACAGAATGTCCGGGTTTGGAGTTCTCCCAGCTTTATATTCAGAAAAAAAATACTCAACAACATTTTTCCTATACTCATGTTCAAAATTATAGCTCAAAAACTCAATGCCAATATGATTCGCAACTCTTTGAGCATCTCGCTGCTCTCTTTCCCAGGGACAATCACCTTGGATACCGTAGTCGTCTCCTGACCAATTTTTCATAAAGACGCCAATTACTTCATGACCTTCTTCTTTTAAGAGTGCAGCAGTTACCGCTGAATCAACCCCTCCTGACAAACCAACTGCAATTTTCATAAATATATAAGTCTTTAAATTTAACTATAAGTCTACTGATAATAATTTTATAAATAGAATCAGTTTTATTTTATGTGATGGATTAAATTATTTAAAGTAGTTGTTCAAATTTAATTACGTAAAGATTATATCATACAAAATGGTGGAAAGTGTGAGATTGATATTAATTTAACGCATTAGACTTGATTACATGGCTTCGAAATTAGCTCACCTTCAAGGCAAAATCCTTTGAAACCAGTTACTTTAACATTCACGAACTCTCCTGGTTTTAATTCGGTGTTGGAGCTGCAGGAGCCTGAGCAGCAATGTTTCAAGCTCTCTATAACATTGCAATTATTTTTAGAGATATTAATAAGAATCTCTTTATTTTGGTTTGTTCTCCCGAAAATACCTTCCCTGTTTTTCACTTTACGTTTATAGATTAATACTTTCTGATTTGTTCCTATTAATTCTGAATTGTTTTCTACAAG
>JAYTAQ010000096.1:0-1599 GCA_043737415.1 bacterium | reverse complement strand
TCTTGCTCCCCCAGAATTGGGGGCCGGGGGGCGGATCGCCAGGATCTCATAAATCAAATCGGATTGCTATACTTGGATTAAACTATGGATTTTCTTTCAAATTCTGATTGTCTAAAAGAAAAGCTGAATTACTATTGGCGTCAAAAGCCCACAAGCTTATCTCCTTCTCTCCTGGGTAAATTCGATCTCCATCGAAGTCTCCTGCCCATCCTGAAAACATATATTTTTCTCTATGAAAATGATTGGCTACATCTGATCTTTTTCTATCTGTTTGGATAAATCCCAGAAGTTTTCTTTGAGCGCCACCCGTAATTAATATTTGTATTGGAAAGGCTGCTTTTTCATCTTTGTTTATGGCCCATCCAGACAACTTTATTTTCCGATTATATTTTTGGCTAATTGCTGAATCAATATGACCAGAAAATCTTGTAGAAGCATCGGATAAAAATTTGATATTATTTAAGTCTTCCAAATTTCTGAATTCCTGCGTGCTTTTGACGGAGATAAATTCACTAGATGTCGTCTCAATTTCAATATTTTTTTCATACATGAAGGAATCTTCTGTATGAATTGAAAATGACTCTACTTTCGAGGAAATAGAATCTTTAAATAGTAAGAATGCTTCTTGCTCATTTCTAGCGAGATGGCTTACCAATATTCCATTAGAAGCGCTATCTTGAACCATCCGATAATAATTAATCGTTCCGTCACTGTAAACGACCCTCAACTCCACAGGAGAAGATCTAAACAATACTTTAGAGAATTTTCCCAGTAATGAGTGTTTAAAATTAAACTTAATGTTAATTATTTTATCTATTCGAGAATTCAACTTAATAGGCACATCCCAAGCAACATAGTTTTTTTCTTCTGCAAAATTGGAGATGCATGAATTTCTCTCCCTTTTTTCCAGCAAAGCGTAATTGTCACCATTAGGATTTTCAAAATTCAGAAGAAGCTTGTAGTGACATAGAATATAAAAGAATGTTCTTGGCTCATCAAAAAATGGATGCCTTCCGTCGATAGAGCTGAATGAATAGATAAAGTATTTTCTATCTCCACGACTTAAGCTGTTAAAGTTCGCATCATCTAGGTATTTAGTATAAGCTGAATATGATTGAAAAATAGGTCTTGGACGCCAATTAAGATCATTAGCAGCAACAAGGGAGATTTCAGATGGCACAATGTCTATGGGGGCAGCGCCAATAATTCTCTTAACTTCTGAAGGGAACTTAATTTTCAATAACTGAATCTTGCTATCTTCAATAAGACTCAATTTATACTTTTCTGGCTGAAGCCGTAGTAGAATATCGCTTTTTAGAGTAGTAATGTTTAAATTATTTAAAATAATCTGATTAATAGGTATTGTGTCATTGATATATAGAAAAGTAGTTGCTAGAAGAATAGTCAAGGTATAGACACGTAATTTTTTGACGCCAATATCTGAAATATTAAGTGTAGCTACATAACTACTTAGTATAAACGGGATGACTGCAAAATACAGGTAGACATGTCCGTCTGCTCTGACGAAACCATGTTTGAAAGTAATAAAGATGATGGAAATGGAAGAAGCTAGGAGTGGAACATGCTGCCTTTTAAAGC
>JAYTAQ010000095.1:0-1599 GCA_043737415.1 bacterium | reverse complement strand
GTTCTCGAGGTCTTTCTTTGTTGCTACCCCAATTTCCTCGAGAGTTTCTTTGACAACTTTTTTTATCTCAGACTTATGTTCTTTTTTAAATTTGTCGGCCTTTTGAAGGAATTCTTCAATAAGTTTTTTGCCTTCTTCAGGAGTAACATTTTCATTTTCTAAACTTTTAATAAAATCTTCAATTTTATCTTTTGTATAATAGACCGATCCAATACCAAATAATAATGCTTTTCTAATAGTTGTATTCATAATCTTTAATTAAGTGTAAGTAACTTACTAACTATAAATCCTTTAAAGAATGTCATCAACTGATAAACCAAATATCTTAACTTGAATAAGTGCTATTATCCTGAAGCAATATGATCATTGATTCAAATTTAGCTTTAAATACCTATGTTTTTTCCACCGATAAATTTCAAAAAGAATTAGCTCCTCCTTTCGGTCTTGATGTACACGATTCCAGTTGGTCTCATGAGGATTTGTGGGGGATATTTGTCAGTATGTGGAGGTCTCCGGATATAGTTCAGGAAGTATTTCTACAAGCAGGTTATCCAAAAGATCTTCTCGCCGCAGTATTTCCAGTATTTCAAGAAGATATTCATAACGCTATGGGATTAGGCAGTGAGATAGTTCAATAAGAAAAAGCTTTGCGAAACAGAGGGTTCTATGATATTATTGCTTCGTCTACGACTCTATCGTACAGCGGTTAGTACGCCCGGTTTTCATCCAGGTAACCCGGGTTCGATTCCCGGTGGAGTCACCAAATAACTTGATCTTTTCCACATCTTTACAGTTTACTCTATATTTACTCATGTATATATTTTCTCTTTTGTTGTATTCATTTTGTGATCTACGCGTTATATAGTATTTGCATATATACGTAGTATATGTAAAATATATGTTATGAAAGACAATGAACTGCCCCGTTCTGAAGGTTCAATACCCTCAACACATCCATTTTTAATTGCACTCTGCCAACACACTCCTATCGATAATGAATTAGATTCTCAAAAAGTAAGCAGCAGTGCATCCGTGGATCAAATCCATCTGTTTTTTAAAGCCTTGGTTAATGAGTCATTACAAAGATTGAAAGCCATAATATCCTATCTTTCTGATAAAATTCACCCAAGCGATTTTGATGCTGGCGTGCAGTCAATGTTTAAAGTTGGTTTAATCCCAGCTCAGGTGAAAGTAGTATTAAGTGCCTAGCTACAGCCACATGATTAAAGCTTTAAAACCCTTTTTGAAACTACGTTTTATCAAAGTTATTTTATTGATAATATCTACTGGATTATTGATATCAGTTACATGGAATATTGCTATTAGAAGCAAGGTTAAAGCTCCAGGGAATGAGACTTCAAGCTTGGTTGTAGATAAGACTGGTACAGTTAAAAAAAGCGTATCATGTGATTTCTTTGATGTTACAGATAATGAAATTGCTCAATTTTCTGGTCTTAAGAAAATAGAAAAAGGGAATATGGGAAACCTTAATTCAGGCTTTCCTCAAAAACCTATACAATCAGAATTATGCGGAAACTTAGCCCATCTAGACACCGTTTTCTTTATTTCAGAACTGGGTGGAGAGGATATTCTCAATTA
>JAYTAQ010000094.1:0-1603 GCA_043737415.1 bacterium | reverse complement strand
AATCGACGCTGGAATTTCCTCTTTAGAAACGTAAAGAGGTGACATTGCAGCAACTTGCATAGCTACATCTTTGCCGAACTGAAGGAAATCCTCGCTTCGAGCTACAAAATCAGTCTCACAGTTTACTTCGACCATAACACCTATTTTATTGGTTGTATGAATGTAGCTAGCTACTATACCCTGATTAGATTCTCTATCTAGTCTTTTCTCAGCTTTTGCGATGCCTTTTTTAGTCAAGAAAGCTTTTGCAGCCTCCATATCACCTTTTGAGATATCAAGAGCTTCTTTTACATCAGAAAGACCCGCTCCTGTTAAATTTCTTAATTCTTTGATTTGTTCAATACTACTTGCCATAATTTTAAGTCTAAATTCCAAATAAAACTTACTTCTTTGACGCGGTAACTGGAGCTGCTGCCGGTTTAGCAAATTTCTTTGCCTGCTCTCTAGATACTCTAACTACTCTATGCTGGCCTTTAACGTCTTCTTCTGATTTACCCCCACCATTTTTCTTATCTTCAAGTCTTTTTGACATATTTTGAAGTGATTCTTCAATCTCTACCATACTAACAGGAACATATTCCGGACCTACACCCTTATTTCCAAGAATAGCTGCTTCAGAAAGTTTTCCGATAATAAACTCTAATGAGTGTAATGCATCATCATTAGCTGGAATAACATGATCAATCATCTCTGGAGATGCATTTGTATCAACAATAGCGATAACTGGGACTCCCATTTTGAAAGCCTCTTTTACAGCGATTCTTGATTTCTTAGGATCAACAACAACTACACATGCAGGTCTTTTGTTAAATAATTTAACACCGCCATACATCAACTCAAGTCTTTCAAGTTCGTTTTTCATACCAACCAACTCTTTTTTAGTTCGATTTTCGATACCATCACGGAAACCCTTGATCAAATCATTCAATTTCTTGATTGATTTACGAGTAACCATATAGTTTGTCAAAAGTCCACCTGGCCAACGGTTGATTACAAAATGTGATTTTGACTGAGCAGCCTGCTCTCTTACAAGATCCTTAGCCTGAGTTTTGATACCTACGAATAAAACCTCACCCCGTGAAGCATATCCATAAATAGCCTCAATTGCTTCATTCAATTTATCAATTGTTTTAATAAGATCAATAATGTGGATACCTTCTCTTGAGGTATAGATGTATTGCTTCATTGCTGGATTCCATCTTGCAGTCTGGTGACCAAAATGTACACCTGCATTTAACAATGTTTCCAATGTTGCATCGTTTAACTCTAGTAAAGGTAATTTTACCTTTTTCTCTTTAGTTTCTTTTAACTCTATCTTTTGTTCGTCCATAATACCTAATTATTCATCCTCCAGGCAGAACCAAGCATAAAATTACAGCTTAGCATTAGGTAGCCCGAAGTGGTTAAATAAACAGGGATATTTTACCAGTTAATAGGCAAAAAGCAAGGCCTGATAAGCCAAATCTCAAAAGCAATTTAATTTTATTTAAACCATAAAAAACTTGTTACTAACAAGCAGATGGTAGAGCAAACCAAAGCTGGTATACTAAATAAATTCTGGAAATTCGTCCAGATGAGAAAAAGTAAATATCCAGCAGCAAAA
>JAYTAQ010000093.1:0-1605 GCA_043737415.1 bacterium | reverse complement strand
CTCCAAACACAATCATGACAACCAGTAATGGAATTCCATAAAACAATATTTTATTATCTCTTAATTTATTTCTTGAATTTGGTGAGTTTTTGGCTTGTATCGGTTCCAAGATTTGATCAGGAGTTTTTTGTTCTTCAGTTTTCATTATTGTGCATTTGTACCTTCGTCGCTGGAGTCGACTTTAACTATTGATAAACTTAATTGAGTAACAAAACTTTCAGAATTAGCAACATCATCAACTAGAGTTTTAATTGATCCTGTCGATGTAGTTGATTCTTTATTGGAGAAAGTTATACCTCTTATGATCGTATTTTTAAATCTTGCACTGCTTTCTAAGGCTTTTATAAACTTTGGGAGATCTGTATATCCGTTAGAATCAAACCGAACTCCAATTTCAATAGTTTTAGAGGTAGGCTGAGCTGAAAACTTATCTATTTTTAATCCAGGATAAAGCGATGTAAACTGTTCATAAAAAGTGTTCACGTCAAAGTTTTGGTTGAGGAAATCTTGATAAATCGAATATTTATCATTTACAACTCCTATTTCAGACTTAATAAGCTCTTTTGAATTGGTGTTAAGATTTATGTTTATTTTCTGAGCCAATAACTGTGACTTGCGATTTAAATTACCTTCAAGATAAGCTTTAAACAGGATTGATGCTCCGGAAAGTAAAATAATCAGGCAAATAAACAAAATATTAAAAAGTATATACCAGTCTTTCTCAACCTTCACAGACTGCTTCTGTTCAACGCCCTTTTTAATAAGATTGAAGCCTTTAGTTTTAGTTGTACTTGCCATTTTATTACTCAAAACTGTCAATTATATATCTGTCTTCTTCGTAAGCCCAATTGCTACTGTGTAAGCTGAAGCGTTTTTCTTCAAGAAAGCTGCATCAGAACTTGGAACCAAAACTGTGTCCCATGCATTAGCTATCTCAACTGTAATTTGCAATTTGTCTGCAACATACTTCAAAAGACCTGGCATATTCGCAGCCTCACCGGTAATAAATACCTTTGAAGGAGCAATTTCACTAAACTCTCTACGGAAGTATTCAAGTGATTTCCTTACGTCAGCAAGAATTAAATCAACGACAGGATTAATAATACCTGAAAGCTTACCCTGAAAGTGTTCGACATCCATGCCATAGGTTTTTTTGTATTCTTCAGCCTTGATTAAATCCATTGAGAATGTCTGCGAGATAGCCTTTGTAACGCTATCAGAGCCGTACGGAATTGAATCAGAATAAATAAGCTTGTCCTTAAAGGCTACACTTACATCAGTACTTCCTGAACCAAAATCTACAATCAAGTAACTTGAGGTAACGTCTTTTGCAAGTGGAGCAATAGCTCTAACCATTGCTATTCCCTCAGTCTCAGCAGCCATTGGCTCAAGTCCAGCCATTTCAAGAACTTTCATATATCGATCAAGATATGTATTCTTTACAGCAATTGCTAGGACATCAACAACCTTAATTTCATTTTGCATTTTCTCACCAATTATAATTGTACCAAGGGTAACCTCATCAATAGGAGACGAAAGCCATTTTTTTAATTCCCAATATACTGATTTCTCCAGCGAAGCATCATCAATGTAAGGTAATGTCAT
>JAYTAQ010000092.1:0-1614 GCA_043737415.1 bacterium | reverse complement strand
TTGAACAAAATCACTAATGATGATTTTTCATTGACTAAGTGAACTACCAATGATACTATACATTATAAAGTAGTTACTCATTGTATAGTAATAAAAATGTTAACAAGTTTAGAAAATCATAAGGTATGTCCAGTAGAAACCAGTCTTAAAGTAATTGGAAATAAGTGGACAATGCTTATTATTCGGGATCTTTTGGTGGGGACGAAGAGATTTGGAGAATTACAACGTTCACTTGTTGGTATCAGCCCTCGAACACTTTCGCAAAGATTGCAGGAACTTGAAGCCCAGAAAATTATTAAAAAAAAGATTTTCAGTGAGATACCTCCTAAAACCGAGTATTCTTTGACAGAGAAAGGTCAAGCATTAATGCCGATACTAGGCCAAATGATTGATTGGAGCGAGAAATTTATTCTAGTTGATCTAGAGAGTTAAATTGTATACCCCAAATCTTTCATAAGGTCATCGTAATTAAGTTTTAACCTTCTTTCAAGCATCTCTTGAGCAAATGATTTAGACATTTTAGTCTCAGTAAAAGTGTTTTTTATTACCTGCATCAACTCATCCGGCGCACCTTTCAGTTCTTCTGTCAGAAGCCTATCTCTACCTTCAATAAATGAAATCTGACCTTCAGACCAGGAAATAATCCTATCCATTATAAACTTTCTCATTTTCCTCGATGGTATTTCTCCATTCTTTAATTCCATAAGAATATCAAGGTTTATTTCCTTGAAATAATTATCGCCATCAGAGAATGACCCGGCAGGATCCAACCCGGATTTATTTAAATCAGCTAGAGCAACACATCTAGCTACAATGCTAGTAGAGCGAACCATATTCGGCCTCACGAAGGTCTTTTCCTTGGAGTCGAAGAAAGAGAAAGTTGCATTAATGGCTTCTTTTACTAACTTGATATCGTTTTCTGCAAAGACTTCCTTAGCTTGCAATGAGTTTTCTCCCCTCATAAACTCTTCTGCTTTCATAGCACTCTTTCTTTCATTTTCGATAAATCCAGGTACATACCGGATTCTCATGATTTTCTTAAATTTATCAGCTTGAACCTCATCAGACTTCCATTCCTGAACTACATCATGGAAAGCAGCTGCTAATTGTGCTAATAAAATATCTTTTTCGCTTACCAAATTTGGATTAAGAGCTTTAACCTGCAAAAGAAGAAATTCAGTAATATTGATAACTTCTTGTGTATGGATTGTGTTGTGAAATGCCAGGTTATTTAAGTAGTTGGAATTAATTTCAAAATTTAGTTTTAGGTTTTTTATAGCAAAATGAATACCCTTTGAGACTGAACTTTTGAAGATCTGAGAGGAAATGGCCACAAGTTAAGGTTATCACATTATGCAATGAGTTCAAGCTTAATCGAAACAAAGGGCTACTTTTTAACAGGTTTCGAAGAAGGAGTTGGTTTTAATTCAGAATCTAAAACAGCAGCAGCTGAGGAAAGTAACAAGGTTCTCTGTTTTTTATAAGAAATTAGATTTAAAGGTACAAAAATCACTAGTAAAACAATAGCAATTTCAAAAATGATAAGAAATTTAAACCTGATTGATCGTTTCCTATGACCTCGTTTTCTTGTTAAATCTCTTAGATCGACCTTGC
>JAYTAQ010000091.1:0-4274 GCA_043737415.1 bacterium | reverse complement strand
TGCACAAAGACTTGAAGATTTAGGTCGAATTTATACAGAGTTTGAGAAATTGTATTCTAGATTTGAAATTATCTCTATCAGCCATCAGCCAATTGAGGGCGAATATGCCAAAATCTCCCTTAACGATGAAAATTCATCAACCACCTCTGAAATTGTATACAAAATGTATGATGACCTTGGTTATAATATAGATAAAACAGAAGCAGAGATTATAGCTCACGGTATATTAGGTAGTACCTATGGATTGCATAGGGTAAGCCAAAACAAGACTTACAAGGTTATTTCTGAACTTGCTAATAAATACCAGGTAGATTTATCAAACATTAATACTAAGTATTTTTATTCTCTTTCTAAAGAGGGCTTAAAACTTCGAGAGAGATTATTGCAAAACGTTAAATTTGATGAGGCTCGAAAAACAATTTATTCAGTTTTAACGAACAGAGATTTCAGCGATATAAGAGTTAGTCCACGTGATCTTGATGGGATGGATTATTTGCCATTTAATGTCTGCAAGGATTACGACATTGCATTCCTTTCATATGAAGAGAATGGAAAATCACATGTTTTGATTCATTCAAATAGAAAGAATAAAGATTTAACTGGAATTCTGAAGAAAGTTAATGGGGTAGGAGATAAAAGCTACGGTGTAGCTTCATTTGAAACAGATGCAATCAGTGCTGCTTCCACAACCCTAAATGCTATTTGGGGGGCTCCTACATCAACTGTAGTTTCACAACAGACGAATGTTTCAACACTGCCGAAGCAATTAAACTCTAATACTCCAGCTATCCAGCAAACACCATCTCAGCAATATAATCAATCTAATCCTGCTCCACAGCCTTCAAACCAGACAGCTCAGGTTCAGCAGCAGTTTACTCAATCACAACCTAACGCAGCTCCGCAGCAGCCGGTACCAAACAACACCGCTCCTGATTCTCCTTTTAATGCAGCTACCGAATTTGCAATTGACGAGAGCGTTGAACCAATGAAGGTATCCACATCATTTACTGGAACCAACACTCCTTTTGATTCTGCATTGTAAATTTATAGTTTATAACAATCACCCGGCGTAATTGCCGGGTTTTTTGTTCTTCCCATTTGTACAGTTTAACAGTTGAGCCCTGTAGGAAAACCTTATTGGAGGGGTTAAATCTGATTAAAACTACAAATATAAATAGTTCAGTCAAATAGCGACAAAAGTGAGCCCTTTACAAAACCCTATAAAATTATTATCTTGAGACAGAAAACTGCTTAATTAGATGGTAAACCGGACTGAAAATAAAACTGCCTTGATTTATGAATTGGTCGACTTGGCTATTCTTCCGGCTGCATTGTTAATCTGCGCTAAGGCTGTTGGCATGGCACTTTTGAATAATTTCCTTGGTCTTGACTGGAGTATACAAACAATTGCTAACGCTGTTTTTTCTATAAGAGCCGTTTACCAGACTACATCCGATGCCGTTCTCGTTACAAGCTATACAAACTTATTTATGTTCATATGTATAGTCTCAGGTGGCATGATTGTAACAAGCAAATCACTTCTTTTCCATCATAGAAAAGCATCGCCTCATTTCGTTCTAAAATTAGCTAAATATGATCTTTTACACCTTTTAAAATCTTCTTTTCATATATATAAAGAAGCGTTTGTATGGGGTATGTTTTTAATACTTACTACTGTTTATATCTTCATTTCCTTCCTTTCTTCTCAAACATTCGGATGGGTAGCGGCTTTAAGCGTTTTATTTTGCTTAACATTCCTGTGGATAATGATCGAGAATATTGAAGAGGATTTGTTGTTCCACAACTATAAATAAAGTCATTTAAATTAATACATATTATGAAAAAGAAACAAAATTTCCTACAAAAGTTAGGAGCTATTTTAAATACTTCCTCTGAGACATTTATGCTTATAGCTTTAGTAGGTTTATTTGCAATGCCATTTGTTATTGCAAAAAATCTTGAGCCGGTTGTTCGTGAATCTGAAGCTTCTGCAAATCGAGCTGTAATTAGAAATACTGCTCAAAGGCTTCAAACTCAGCAAGAAAATCCAGTTGCCCAAATTACTTCTCAGCCAGAGGGTGTACAATCAACAAGCAATGTTTTGGGTGTTGAAACTTCTGCAAAACCATTAAATATTGAAGAAGATTCAGTTAACCTGAGGTACTTTGATACAGCAACTTCAAACGTAGCAGACACAAATTATTCCTTGAATATCACTACCACACAAGTTTTTGGTAAAATTCCTCTTTTCAATCTTACAAACAACTCAACCACATCACAGGCTTATCGATTTAATGCTCTTGATCTAGGAGAAAACCTTTCAGCTTCCAGTAAGTCACTATTTATCGATAATAGTGAATACTTAATTGGTACAAAAACTTTGCCAGAAATTGTAAACCTAAAATCAGGTGAAAGAGTTACTTTTTCATTAATCAGCAACCAATCAACACCAACTAATGTAACTATCAGCGTTGAATTAGCTCAAGAGTAATACTTACTTCTAATTAAAAAATCCTGCAGATACGCAGGATTTCTTCATTTTCACAGTTGAAGTTTTTCATGTAGATATGCTTTTAACTCATCAATTTTAATTCTATCTTGAAGCATTGTATCTCTATCACGGACGGTAACAGATTTATCATCAGCAGTTTCAAAATCAATTGTTACGCAGTATGGCGTACCTATTTCATCCTGCCTTCGATATCGTTTACCAATTGAAGCCTTGTCATCATACTCAACCATAAGGTCTTTTCGAAGCATATTCTGGATTATCTTTCCTGTTTCCGACAATTTCTTGGATAACGGCAGAATCGCAACTTTAATTGGGGCAAGTCTTGAATCAAGTTTTAACACGATTCTAGTCTCATCATGAACGATTTCTTCTGTATAAGCATTATCAAGAAAGGCTAAAACATTCCGGTTCAATCCTGCTGAAGTCTCCATAATGTGAGGTATAAACTTCTCTTTTCTTTCCTCATCGAAGAATTCCATATTCACACCAGAAAATTTGCTATGCTGAGAAAGGTCCCAATTACCTCGTGCATGCACGCCTTCAATCTCTTTAAATCCTCCAAGTGATTTGAATTTAAATTCAATGTCATATGCTTGAGATGCGTAGTGGGCTAATTTTTCGTGCTTATGCCAATTCAGTTTATCTGAACTAATTCCGTATTCGATATACCAGTTCCAACGAATTTGATGCCAATTTTCGAAGTGAGTTTCCATCTCTGAAGGGTGCAGGAAATACTGCATCTCCATTTGTTCAAATTCTCTGGTTCGAAAAATAAATTGTCTTGCAACAATCTCGTTTCTGAATGCCTTTCCTACCTGTGCAATACCGAAAGGAAGCTTAGGATGAAGAGAATCAACCGTATTCTTGTATTCAAGGTAAATGCCTTGGCAAGTTTCTCCACGAGGATATACAACATTATTATCAGTAAATGTTGAGTCAGTCGTGCCAAAATTGGTCTTTACAAGTAGATTAAAGCTCCTAGGCTCAGCCAAAGCGTTGCCATCGGGACTTTTGATATTGTTCTCTTTTATTATTAGTGCAAGCTCGTCTGGAGTTTTTTTGTCCATATCCACAATTTCACCTTTAAGTTTATAGAACTCTTCAACCAGGTGATCAGCCCGGTATCTTTTGTTAGTAACCTTATCCTCAATCAAAACATCACTGAAACTATCAACATGCCCAGAAGCCTTCCAAGTCATTGGATGCATAAAAATGGCGGAATCCAGGGCATAAACATCGTCACGCATCCGGATCATTGACTTCATCCATTCATTTTTAATATTCTCTTTCAGCAAAAAACCATAGTGACCGTAGTCATATACAGCTGCAAATCCACCGTAAATCTCGGAAGAAGTATACACAAAGCCTCTTGTTTTACAAAAAGCAGTTAATTTTTCTAATGTTAATTCCATAAGTTTATTTTAAACATCCAAACAACAAAAAACCCCATACGTATATTACAACGTATGGGGCTCAAACGAGCGGTTCCACCCAATTTTATCCTTTCGGATAAATATTTAGTTTACAAGCCATTTCATTCAATATCTTCTTTCACTGTAGTGAAGACTCACTGATTTGTAGTGTATTATAACATCTTGCATTAAAAATCTGCAAAAAAAATGCTTTTTGTGATTTAACCAAGTAATTCAGCGACGTGGCTCCAGTTCACAACGCTCCAGAAAGCAGCTAGGTAATCAGCTCGTTTGTTCTGGTATTTCAAATAATAAGCATGCTCCCAGACATCAACCCCAAGGATTGGTCT
>JAYTAQ010000090.1:0-1625 GCA_043737415.1 bacterium | reverse complement strand
CATTTGAACTTTAGCCTGTTCAATTCGCTTTAAGCTAAGCTCGTAGGAGTGGATTCCAGCAACAGTTGATGAGCCGTTTTCCTTAAGATAATCGTCATAATTTCCATTAAAGCTTTTTATTAAGCCATCTTTAATTTCGAGAATACGGTCAACATGCCTTAAAACATCACGATCGTGGGAGATAATCACAAGAGCCTCTTTAGTCTGTCCAAGCCATTCAATAAAAGCAGCTTTTCCAACATAATCCATATGGTTTGTAGGTTCATCAATATAAGCAAGGTCGGCTCCCGAATACATTACACGGGTAAGCTCTACGAATCGCTTTTGACCTCCAGAAAGTGTCTCCATGCTTCCAAGAGTCCTGTCCATTGGGATTTCGTACTTTTCAAGTGTTTGTACGATACGATCTTCTACCTCATAATAACCCCTATCAGAAAAAAACATCACAGCATCTGTATACTTTTCGATATGATCCATGTCTTCATAGCTATTATCCTCATAGTCCTTAATAACGGCTAGCAAATCACGATATTCTGGTAAATCATTGAGTATATAATCAAGTGGAGATACATTTTCATTTAGAATATGCTCTTGCTGAGTCATAATTACACGGGAATCCTTTCGGTATTCGATTTCCCCTGTATACTCTTTATCATCACCTGTGAGGATACGGAATAGAGTAGTTTTCCCAAGGCCGTTTCGTCCTATCAAAGCGACTTTTTCACCTTCATTTAACGTGAAAGCCACTCCTTTAAAGAGCTCTTTTTGTCCTATTGTTTTTCTTAAATCTGCAACTCGTACTACCATGTCAATTTAATGTGATTATAGCCTATATTTAGGGATTGCTGTAGTGTTTAAAGAATTTAACGATTTTTATCTTTTATCTTTTTGTTCTCTAAATTAATCAATAGCTTTTTTGTATTCTGATCAAATCGATAATATCTTTCTTCGGCAAAAGTAAAATAAAACTCGATATTTTCTCGTTAAAAATGATTTTTAAACAATCGTCAAAGGCTATTCTTTCAAATAAAGGAAGAAGCTTTTTAACAATACTTGGTATTATTATCGGAATTGGTTCGGTGATTGCCCTTATTTCTCTTGGTAATGGAGTACAGGCGAGCATTACTGGACAGATTTCGAAGCTAGGTTCAACTAATCTTACTGTTTCAACTGGATTTGGAGGAGCACCAGGCACTGGAGTTGCCTCTGGTAGACAAAATGCAAGAAGTTCAGGTATTTCAGGCGCAACGTCCTCGCTAACTGTTGATGATCTAAATGCACTTTCAGATGGAAGTCATCCGTCAATTTCAAAGGCAACTGGAACCATATCAGGTTCAACAATTCTTGCAATTAATGGTACTGAAGAAAGAAAAACTGTTTCGGGAGTATCTGTAGATTATTTCTCAATTTATAATTTAAAAAGTGATAAAGGATCAATATTTGATACAAATGACATTTCAAAGAAAAATAAAGTTGTAGGACGTCTTGAAACAGCAACTGAATCGATTTTTAATAACCCAAATTCACTGCTTTTGATCCCTTACACTGCTGCTCAAGGAACTTTTTCATCTGTTAACTTTTCAAGCCTTACTGTTCAGGCATCTTCGGATAATAAAGTTGATCAG
>JAYTAQ010000089.1:0-1629 GCA_043737415.1 bacterium | reverse complement strand
AGACCAAGTGTAGCGTTCATCGAAATCAGACCTGGAGAATTGACATCTCCATTGGTTGGCGTTCCGTTAAGATTCCAGCCGTTTGGATAAGATGGCATTTTTGGCCCAAAGAAGTTTTGAAGATTGCTTGAATGGCTTACTTGCCAATTATCATTTGCCCACCATGCATAATCAACACTAACATTTGAGCCGGCTCTCCATGCGTCGTACGCAAATACAGCACCTCCAGCACATCCGTAAACTGCATTTCCTGAATGATCGGAGCAATCAGGCATTAATCCGTTTGTTCTGCCTGAGGTATGCCCTGAAGCTGTTTTAAAATAAGACCTACTTGCTCCCGCCGCTTGCTGCCAGAATACTTTTTGAGAAAGATTTGAATCGAATCTAGCCCACACTTCATAGAATGCAGGTAAATGATATGAAGGGTCTGAATAATTAGCAGAGTTTCCAATCGGTGCAAATACAATTACTTTTTTCTCTTTATTAAAGATACTCCGCATTCCATTTGGCCTTGAGTCATTTAGCATCGCATTAAGAATTGATTGAGCTTCAGCATGATAGTTTATTGCCCCTGTGTTTCCCCATCTATATCCTGCGAAAATTAGTGATGTTGCAAAGTATTCTTCCCCATCTGGAGCTGATCCTTCATCAATAGCCGAGAAAGGAGCTGTCGAGTTTAGCTGCCATGAGAAGTACCCTTCCTTGCCGCTGCCTTGTTTACATTGATTTGCTCTTGGACATCGCATGTAATCTCTGGCAAAATTCCAAAGCTTATCAAACTCAGCTTTTTTATTCATCTGGGTTGCAATCATCATTCCGTATGACTGGCCTTCTGATCTTATATCGTTATTATTTACATCAAGAATAAATGCGTTGTTTGCATCAACTACTTTATAAACTGCTGCATTTGAAGGATCACCTTGATTTCCATTATTAGGTCCGTAAAAAAGTGAGTTAAATCCTGCGTTTAATTTGGTAGAAATTTGAGCAGAAGTATATCCTGCTTCCGCAAAAAGATTCTTGTAAATACCGGTTGACACAGCTCCACGACCAAGCGGTGCTACCGAAGGTACAACTGTAGGTTGCGTGCTCCCACTACCTAATGAAGGAATAAGATTTATGGTAAATTTATCAAGAATTGTATCGTTGCTTCCGTTATCTGTAGTTAAAATAAATTCAATATCTCTGACATTTGGTGAAGAATTAATTGTAAATAGGAGTTTTTCCTCTGACAATATTGTTGAATTCCAGAACACAGTTCCTACATTTTGAGTACCAATCTTGACTGTCACACCGGCATTTGAAGTATTTGATGAAGCTCCGTTAATTATAATTTCATACTGACCTAATATTACAGCAAAAAGCTGACTTGGGAGAATCCTTCCACTATCATTGCAGTAAAGCACAACCCTAGTCTGCTCAACTCCCGGACCACATTGTCCTTGGATTGTTTTAAGCAATCCGCTTTCAAATTCACTTGCTAAGATTTTTATATTTGCAACAGAATCAGCGTTTGTATAAGTACGCTGTTTTTGAAGCTCGAGTGCTGAAACAATTACAACTAAAATTAACGAAATTCCAAAAGCCGAAATAAATATTTTTTTCCAATTCTCTTTCATGTGGCAGTAT
>JAYTAQ010000088.1:0-1633 GCA_043737415.1 bacterium | reverse complement strand
AAGAGGCAATTGATGATGCTTATCTTAACGATGAGACTGATGAATTCGTAACTCCCAGATTGATTGTTAACCATGTTAAAACCACCAATGCAGAATTACTTGAGGCAATTGAACAAACTACTCCTCAAGAAGTAGGTACCGTTTCAACAAATGACGCTATAATTTTTGTGAACTTCAGAGCTGATAGAGGTTTACAAATCTCTAGAAAATTCGTTAACTCTGGCATCAGTAATCTTCACTACACTACAATGACTCATTATCGTGATGATCTTGATGTGCACGTAGCCTTCGCGCCTCAAACTGTTGATAATAACCTTGGAGATGTTCTTTCAAGAAACGGTTTAAAACAGCTTCGCCTTACTGAGACTGATAAATATAACCATGTTACATTCTTTTTCAATTGCAAAAAGGATCAACCAAGTGTTGGCGAGGATCGGGTAATGTTTGATTCAAACTCAGACGTTAAAACTCATGATGAGAAGCCTGAAATGCAGGCTGCATTGATCACTAAGCAGATTTTAGAAGATGTAGAAAATCAACTTCACGATGTAATTATTGTTAATTATCCTAATCCTGATATTGTTGGACACACTGCTAACATGCCCGCAGTAATCAAAGCCGTTGAAACGGTAGATGAGGCGATCGGTCAAGTTGCGGATGCAGCGATCAAGTACGGCTATGATCTAATAATCACTGCTGACCACGGAAACGCAGAAGAACTTATTGACTATGAAACTGGTGAACCTAAAACCAGTCATACATTAAATCTTGTACCTTTGATTCTTGTTACGAATAAGGACTTGAAAATGAAGAAAGAATTGAGCACTCTGGTAGACATTGCTCCTACAATTCTTGGATTACTTGAATTACCAGTGCCTGATGAAATGACCGGGGAAAGTCTGGTTATATAATATATCTTAATAATGGTATCTCTTATGGATTATTTAATGTTATTTGCTTCAAAATCTCTGATATTTATTCTTGTTTTATCAGTTGGGGTATTATTTCTAAGTTTAGATAGAAATGGCAAAAAAAAGATGGTGGTCATGGCTGCGGTATTATTTCCATTAGCCTTTATTGTCGCACGGATTGGGTCAAATATTTATTTTAGTCCAAGGCCTTTC
Organism: bacterium; assembly: GCA_043737415.1. Taxonomy (GTDB): domain Bacteria; phylum Patescibacteriota; class Dojkabacteria; order JAOAGR01; family JAOAGR01; genus JAYTAQ01. Next base: position 509 of record JAYTAQ010000088.1, on the reverse strand, counting down.
GTAACTTATAACTTTGTTCCACTTCTTGCTCATGCTGCTGATAATGGTTTCCCGTCTGATCACGCTTTATTTGCCTTTTCATTAGCTTTTTTTGGATTAATTTTTAACAAAAGGGCAGGCTATACGTTTTTAATAATTGCATTGATTATCGGAGTTTCAAGAATTTATGTAGGTGTTCACTCACCTATTGATATTATAGGAAGCGCTGTTATTGGAGGAACTGCTGCATTCTGTACAAATTATCTGTACAAAAAATATTTGATTAGGTACGTTGACTTAAAGATTTTTAAATAAACGTTATTTTAAAATAAATAAGTTCAGTTTTATTAATATTGGTGGTAATTTTCCAAGAACTATTAAAGCTCCAAGGAAATTAAGTATTGCAAAAAACAAAACTATCAATCCTGCGGTTTTAAAAAATACTCCAGACGATCTGACGTTTTGTGCTAGATTAACTGATGCGAAACTGATTATACCTAGTACTGGCAAGGTTCCTAGAGCGAATACAA
>JAYTAQ010000087.1:0-4352 GCA_043737415.1 bacterium | reverse complement strand
ATTGAAACTCCGGTGCATGAACTCCAATTATTACCAATCCATCCTTCTCATATTTATCATACCAGGTTGTAAGACTTGGAAGAGTTCGGATACAATTTATACAAGAATAGGTCCAAAAATCGATCACTACAACTTTCCCCTTTAGATCAGCAATTCTAACAGGATCTGAATTAATCCATCCAGCTATTCCTTGTAATTCTGGAGCATTATAGGGTTGTGAAACATTAAAATCAGTCGAAGAATTATTATTATTTCCATTGTACAGTTTAGTCTCAAGAGTCGTTCCATTAAGGAAATCATACTTTAACAAATAAACCTGAACTTTTTTATCATAGCCAGTGATCACTAAAAGCCCTACTATAACAAACAAAACTCCTAGTCCTCTTCTAAACTTTCCATTAGGATTGGCTGCAAAGCGAACCCTTTTAATCAATTTCTGTCCAAATACACTAATCAATAACATAAATAATCCTAATCCAAGGGCATAGGCAACTAAGTTGATTAATCCATTAGAGAAACTAGCCGGAAGAACAGTAGCAATAATAATAGCGTAAGTTGGGCTACACGATGCAAATACTGGTCCTAGTGATGCTCCTGTTAAGATAGCTCCCCACGTTCCCTTTTTTTCAGTAGATTTGTTTAGCAAATCGTCAGAAGTATTTTGTAAACGTAATTTGATCGATATTTTCTCCCATATCCTTGGAAAGACAGTTATCAAACCCAGAAATAAAATTATTCCTCCTGAAACATATTTTATAAGCTCTGGAGAAACATTTATAAAAACCGCAGTAGTTTTCAGTACTAAAGTAAAAAGAGTTATTGATATCGCCAGTGAGGCAGTAATTATGAGTGGTCTCTTTTTATCCTGGTTCGTCAGCGATCCTCCGATAATAACCGGTAGAAGCGGTAAGACGCAGGGTGAAAGAACAGTCAAAATTCCTGCTACAAACGATGTTAAAATTAGTTCCATCAGTTAGTGTTGTATAAAAAATATAAATTATTTTATTTTTTAAGAAAGCCCTGCACCATAAGGTGTAGGGCTAGTCTAAATTACCCCTGATTCATTAATAATTAAGGAAGTAATACAGTGTCGATAACATGAGTAACACCATTGCTTGAGATTACATCTCGGGTTTCAATAGTAGCTCCGTTAATCATAATCACGTTCCCTACTTTTTTGACAGTTAACATTTTACCTTCAACTGTTTTTAACATAAGTCCATCAGTTAGATCGCTTACCTTATATCTTCCAGAAACTACGTGATATTTAAGAATATCAGCAAGTTTAGCTTTATTTTCAGGTTTAAGAAGATCTGTAACAGTACCCGCTGGCAATTTATCAAATGCAGCATTTGTAGGTCCGAACACAGTAAAAGGGCCTGTTCCACTTAATGTTTCAGCAAGTCCAGCAGCTTTAACAGCAGCAACTAAAGTAGTTACAGTGCTTGCATTAGAAGCGTTTTGAACAATATTTAGGCTTGGTGTCATCAAAGCTCCACCAACCATCATTCCTTCTTTAGGCATCAATACAGTATCAATAACATGAGTTACACCATTACTTGAGATTACATCAGCAGTCTCAATAACAGCGTCATTTATCATAACTTTTCCGTTTGCTTTCTTGACTTTTAAAGTCTGGCCATTAACTGTAGTTAAAACCTGTCCATCGACTAAATCGGTTGATTTGTATCTCCCAGAAACTACGTGATAAGTAAGAATGCCTGAAAGTGTACTTTTACTTTCTGGTTTCAATAGCGTAGTTACTGTACCCATGGGCAACTTATCAAAAGCTGCATTGGTTGGTCCAAATACTGTAAATGGACCTGTGCCACTTAGTGTTTCAACAAGTTCAGCCGCTTTAACAGCTGTTACGAGTGTTGTAACATTGCTAGCATTAGATGCATTTTCAACTATATTTTTGTCTGGAGTCATCAAAGCTCCCCCTACCATCATTCCAGCTGTTGATGAATTTGTTTTCATTGATTCGTTAACGCTTGTACTGCGTGAGCGAATAGCAAACGCACCTGCTGTGGCAACTAGTAGTAGTGCAACTACAGTTACGATTATTTTTGTTGTTTTGTTCGTTGAGTCTTCCATTTTTATATTGAGTTAGACTACTTAATCAATTTGGTTAAGTAACTTAGCTAAATATACTACTTTGATTTAGCTATGTCAACTAATTAAGTTACTTAACAGTGTTTAATGCCTTTAGCAAAGAAAAACCGGAGTATTATATACTCCGGTTAGTTAAAATTAATATTACTTATTTAGAAGAATTATTAATAATTGCCTGCTGAACATTAACATAGGCATTTAATTCTTTCTCAGAAATACCCTTCAAAACTTTCTTCATTTGCTCAACTACAGCATACTCGATACCAGGGAGAATTTTTTCGCCTGATTCTGTAAGAGTTACAACCTTAGCTCTTTTGTCTACTGTGTGTCCTACTCTAACCACTAAATTCTTTTTGACAAGTAATTCAACAATATTTGTCACATAAGGAGATTCAACCTCCAGGACAGCTCCTATCTCTGCAAGTCTAAGGTTATTTGTTTCATGGAGTAAACATAAAATTACCCATTCTGTCATTGACAAATCAAAGTTCTTTAAAACATCGTTAACCTCTTCTCGAAGTATCTTATGCGACTTTGCCTGCAACAAACCATCCTTATAGGAGTCTAACTTCCCTTCTTTACTTAATTGAATACTCATAATTTAAATCCTAAAAATAGCTAAGTGAGTTAGCAAATGATATTACAGGAAAGAAAAAAATTTGTATAGTATTTATTTTAATGAGCTAGAGCAAAAATAATTTTATTACCCCATGGATCAAAAGTAACAAACAATTCTGAACTCTTCTCAAAAAAGATTTTTTTGTCAACTAAAGTCTTTTCAATTCTATCCATTTCATCCAAATTTGGTATCATAATTTGGTACGATCCTAACCCTAAAGTTTCTTCTCTTTCCACATCAGCAGTACTTTCCCAAATATTCATTCCTAAATGGTGATGATAGCCACCAGCAGAAAGAAATAGAGCTGTAGGAATCTCATGAGTAATATCAAATCCAAGAGTATTAACATAAAAATCCTTGGCTTTTAAAATATTACCAACTTTTAAATGAATATGACCTATTTTGATGTTTTTTAAATTACCAGAATTTATTTGGTTTTGTTCAATAAAAGTAGCCGGATGAATATATTCTAAACCCATTTCAATTTTTCCATTTTTCCATTTCCACTCATCTCTTTGTCTATCTACATAAAGTTCAACACCGTTACCTTCAGGATCATGAAAATAAAATGCTTGGCTAACGAAATGGTCACCGCTCCCCTCAAACAACTGAGGTACAGTCTCAAGCATTCTCTTCAAAACAATAGCAAGGCCTAAAGAGCTTTCAAAAAGAATGGCTGTGTGGTATAAACCTGCCGATCCCGGCTTTGCATTACTTAAATCTACTCTTTGGTCTAAATTTAGAATCCCCCTTGCTCCAATACCGAGTAAAGTAGAATTATTTGTTTTTTTAATTAACTCAAGTCCAACAGCATTCGAATAGAAATCAACCATTCCATCCAAATCTTTGACATTTAAAGTTACTATTCCTAACTCAGTTGAAGCGTGAATTTTATTTTTATTACCTATTTGTGTCATCATCTGTATGTATAAATATAATACTTGTGAACAACAAACCTGATTCAGTCTTTGTTAACAAGAATTAATCCCCGAACTGCTTTGTTTCTTAATTCCTCATTTTGTTTGAAATTAAGTATTTTCCGATTAAATGAATCAATTTTTACATCTAAAATCACGTTGATTAATTCACTGAATGGATATTCAATTATTCCTTTATCATCAGTGATTCTAGTTGATCGGCTTTCATTTCCATAATCAAAAATTACTTCTGTTAATGGAATTCCAATATTTAGCTTACGCTTATGCGCAATGCTTTGCTGAGTTAAATCAAATGGTGTTGGGTAATACTGAGGAATTTTTCCTATTCCTTTAATTAAAATTAGAGTATGGAAAAAGCCCATATCAAACCTGGACATTATCCATCGATAACCAATTAATTTATTTCCTGTTTCTATTAACTCTTTCCATGAAACTTCGCCTTTATCAATTTTCTCAACTATTTCACGGATATAAACCGGCATTCCCGACGCAATGATAAAATCCTTTTGAAGACCGTTAAAATCTACTTGAAGGCCATCTAATTCAGACTGTACTGCTAAAGGTTTAAAGTTTACATTTGCCGTGATATCAAAGTCTCCTGGTGAATAGTAGCTTAAAAGTGATCGGTCAGTGCCAATTTCTGACTCAGCTCCTTGAATAAGGTCACTTTTACCAAAAAA
>JAYTAQ010000086.1:0-4356 GCA_043737415.1 bacterium | reverse complement strand
GCAAACTCAATATACAAAGCCTCTTGTGGATGCGCTATGGAATCTGGAGGCTCCAAAAGGGCGTTATAGATATTATGATGGTTTGCTTTACCAAATGGCTATGCTCCATGCCAGTGGTTCATTTAAAGCTTATATGGGTTCTTCACTAGATTTAAAGCTTCCTCCGACACAAGTACCAACGCAAACACCAACCCCAACGGCAACTCCAAAACCGATTAACACTCCTGTAGTTACCGCTACCCAGACTCCTCCACCTCCAACAGCAACTATACCAAATCCTATATCAGGTTCAATTTCGTTTGAGGTTTCCGCTGCAGGAACACCATCAAGTAATATCTATCCTACGATGCAGGTATACGCCGATGGTAAACTTGTGTCTCAAATAACAGGTGTAACTGGCAATATAAATCAGAGAAGTTTCAACTTATATAAATATTTACTATCGTCAAAACCTTCAAAAATCCGAATTAATTTTCCAAATGACGAGGCTACCAATACGGGAGATCGAAATCTTATAGTAGATTATATTAAAATTAACGGGATAGTATATCAGGCAGAAGATCAATCAGTTTATTCAGATTCATGCTATGGAGGCTACAAAGGATCAGAATGGCTTTACTGTACTGGGTATATGGAATTCACTATTAAGTAATATGGAATGGGCACACTGAAAGTAGTAAATAGTGATCCAAAAAGATTAGATATTAAAAAAAGATTTTAAGAGATTTGAGTTTAATTGCTTGAATCTCTTATGCTTTTAAATACCCTATAACCCTGTTTTGATGCAACTTTTGTTGTAAAAAAGCCTTTTTCGTTTAAAAAAACTGCAACAGCATCTGCACCTAGATTTCTTTTGATTACAAGATAGGCAACACCTTTATCATCCAATCTATTTAACCATTTTAAAAGTAGTATATATAGCTCCTTTTTGCCTATTCTAATAGGCGGATTTGAATATATTGCTGCAAACTTTTGATTTTCGGCTTCAATTGGTTTTGAAGGAAATACATTGTTAATCCCCAGAGATTTAGCATTTGCTTTTACAAGCCCTAAAGATCTTTCATTGACATCAACCGACCAAATTCTCCTATCAGGAAACTTCTTAGCTAATGAAATACTGATTGGACCGTATACGCAACCTAGATCAAGAAGATCACCTTTTATTTCTGGTTCAAAAGCTAGCTTGAGAAGTATTTTTGTTCCTGTATCAAGAGATTTATAGGAAAAAGTTCCGCGGTCAGTTTTTAAAATAATTCTTTCGTCATCTAAAATATATGAAACTTCTTTTGGATTCGAGGGTATTGTTTGCTTTTCATCAAAGTACATTTCACTTCCATAATTAGGTTGGCTTTTACTATTCATGGTTTCTTTATCCATTTTACAATTATTATCTCAGATTTAAACATATTTACGTGAATTAATATAAGTCTTACATGTGAGCCCTCGCAAGATTGTGTATACCATGATATGGTACAAGGATTTGTACATTCTGGCTCCGTTATTAATTTTGCCATACTATTAACCTGCGGGGCATGGGCTATCTCTGATGATCAGCTCCGTTGAGGATTTTATTTCTTTTCTGAATGTCTTAATTATGATGTTTATGATAAACATCTATTTTAGTTAATTTTAGGTATGGCTCAATAAAAAAAATGAGAGATCAAAGAGATCAAAGAAGACCATTTCATGGCCGATCAAACGGTAATGGACGTGGCGGTAGTGGAGGAAATCTGTGAAACAATCGGTTTGGATCTCAAATGATAACCACATATTAAATTTGTTCGCAAATAATTTTAATAATATTTATCGTAGTTAGCCCATAGATCAAAAAGATATTACTATAAGATCTGGATGTGATATACTTGATTATGGATTTATTGCACGAAAAACTTCAAGCAGCTGGTCAGTATGTTGATGTATTAGGATCTATTTTACGAATGACTGATGATCCAGGTGAGGTCGAAAGATTTTATGAGGCTGAATTTAACAGGCGTGAATTTCAAGAAGCTTCTGATTTACTCGGTAATGCAAGGTTAACATTATCAGCGTTGTTAATTCCGGTAGAACCTAATAGAGATGATAGTTATTTTGATGAACTAGAAGCTGCAATACCAGAGGATGAAATAACTGGTGAATTACCGGACTTAGATGCTATTGCTCTAGAGAGAGGTTTAACTCATAAGGAAGAAGTTACCTTGAATGCAAAGAAATTAATGGGTAAGGCTTATGAGGCATTTAACAATGCCAAAAAGTCTCCTGCCAATGAACTTTCATCGGTTTTGTATCAGTCAAACCTCAAATCAATGCTTTACACTCCCCAAGACTTAGTTACAACATTAAGTGTTTGGTTGGCTGATCATGATGAGAGAAATCAAGAGAAACAAAATAATCAAACTGTATACGTTCAGGCCATGAAATTAATTGAAGTAGAAATGCGTGATAATTGGCGCCAAGATATTTCACCCTCACATTTAGTAGATTTTGTACGGTTATATGCATTACTAGATTTGTATGATTCGAAAGTTTCAGCAAATATTTTGAGAGAATATTTTAAAAACCCTAAAAAACAGTCAGACCGGATTTATGCTCGGAGACAGCTCGCTTTTGCTGCATTGGATCTTGTTGATGAGCCTAGAGCTTTGGAAAAGGTTCTCTTGATAGGTAATTATCAAACTGATGTTTTACCACCTGAGGGATACTTAGATGCCTTTCTTGTTGCAACACGTTTAGGAGTAGACGACAATTTCGTTATTGATGATGAACAATTAAAAGCTTCATGGAACGCTAATGTAGTCTTTAGAAAACTCTTTGAACTATCTGATATGAGCGATCAGGAATCACAAGCCGCATCATACAAATATTTAAATTTGGAAAGTGTTCAACAAGCATTTAGATCTGCAGTAATTAATGCAACAAGACTAAATGGTCAAAAAAAGATGGCAGATAGAATTACAATTCTTGAAAAGCTAACTACCAACAAAACTTTTTCGCTTACAGAAGACCAATTTAAACGAGGTCCTAATTGGCCATTAAATATTGTACTTGATGGCAGTGATCCTCTTAGAAAAGTATATGCCAATCGTGTAGAAAGTCTTTTAGAGTCAAGAACTATAGTAAAACAATGTATTGGTTTGATAAGAAATGAAAGGCCTCAGTCAGACCCGAAAGCTATAACAATAAGAATCCCAGGCAAAAATTTTTCTATTGATATAGTTGCAGAAACTCCAAATTTATTAAAAACCAGGTTAGGACAAATCATTGAACAAGTTCAACACTCACAACTAACTCCTGAAATTACTGAGACATTATCAAACTATGATGTTGCTGGACTAAAGATTACAGATCCAATTATTATAAACATTGATGATCAAATAGTTATGTTCTGGTTTAGGCAACATGCTCAGATAGAAAAAACCATACATCCTATTGGCTCACTCGAATCAATTGGTTTACCAGAATTAGATCTACCGGAAGGTCAAACTCTTCGTGACTCAGCTGATCAAATATCTGCATATGTTAAAGATCACCATTCTATATTTCTTCCGCCTTCTGGTGTTCGAGGTCACATAATTCAAGAGGGACTTACTCAATTTGGTTATAGTGAAGCAAGGTTTCGTCCTGATCCAGAAGACAGTGGAAATATGATTGTGTCGATTGAGGTTGGTAAAGGTGAAAATACTTTAGTTTATGAAGTTGTATTTAATAAGGACTTCGAATTTGACCTAAAAGGCTTTCGCTTAGACTCAGTGGGTTCAAGAGATTTCATTGATAGGTTGCGTGTTGTCCTTTTAGAGATGGTAAAAGACACTATTTGTTACGAATATCCTGATTTAGAACCTAATTTAGGAAAAGCAGATCCACAAACAGTCAGACCAGTATTTATAGCTGCAATGGGACATTTAAGATTCCTGGCCAATGGTCACAAACCTAGTATAAAAGCCCAAGAAAACTATGTAAGAGAAGTGGGAAACAGTACTTTACGAGAAGCGAGTGATAGACGTAAAGAGGTATTTGAACGGAATGAAGACTCTACTTACGTCAAAAGAAGGGAACCAAAAAATTCAGGCAATGGACTACCAAGATTGGTTCGATTAGGTAAACCTAAGATTAAATAATATTATCTACGTAAGGTCATAGGTATCTTTTCAGATTCTTTTTTTACATCCTGTTTATCAATTCCTATCACATAACCATAGTGTATTATCTGAGGTACTGTCATCTGATGTAAACTTCCTTCATCGCCTAAACCAGGATTAGCGAGTATCGCTACTCGTCCAAGTATCTCATCAATTACATCATTTGGGTTTGAGTATCTACTTTCAGAATCGATTGGTTTCAAGTTTTGGGCAAAACTCA
>JAYTAQ010000085.1:0-4368 GCA_043737415.1 bacterium | reverse complement strand
GAAATCGTCGAGGCTTATGGTATAAAGGTTTTTCTTAACGACTTTGATGAATATCCTAATATAAATGGAATTATAGTTTACCCCGATTCAGAAAATAAATTTCCTGAGATCCACATTAATAAAACTCTAAGTCCGGAACGACGCACATTTACTCTTGCTCATGAATTAGGACACTACAAACTCCATCCAGGCAAAGATAGATACCGGGTTGATAAATTTAATTATGCTCAAGGTACAGAAAAAAGCATACAGGAATCCGAGGCAAACTACTTTGCAGCAAGCCTTCTCGTACCTAAGGAAAAACTCATCTCCTTGCTAAAAATAATAGGTGTCGAGCATACTGACTCAATTGCAGACTACTTTGGAACCTCTAAAGCTGTAGTAGAAAACCGGATAAACTGGATCAAATCAAATTAACCCTCACAAATGGCCACCAGCAAAATTCTTCCGTTAGAACTACAAAAGGACGAATCCGAGCCTTACGATATAGAAATAAAAGAATTACTAAATAAATCAGACGCACCTGAGGCCTCAGATGATTCCTTTAGTAAAGTCGAGCCAAACACTGATAAATTTAAAGAAATTCTTGATCAAAGACATAGACAACGACAATCTCTTTTCCGGTTTGTCGTCGTACTGACTACAAGCTCATTTGGGATGCTAGTTGTAATTGTAGCTGTACAGATTTTTATGAGGACGAGAGTTGACCGTAATTTCACTGTTTTTACAGGAACAGAATTCGATATATTATCTGTTGCGATATTCGGTCAGATAATCGGCGTTGTCTATATAATTACTAAAGCCCTCTGGGATGACAAACCGTATTTGGAGAAGATGTTAGGAGAGAAATAATTAATATTATTCGAGCCAAATAGGCTTACTGTGTTACTTTATAGGATAAGATTAATTAAAACTATAGCGAAATATGTAGCATCTATTTATACCAGCCTTTAAGGTTTGTGATACAATTAACCATGCGAATTTCTTTTTGGGGATCATCTGACTTTAGTCTGGAGATATTAAAAGAACTTTACAAAAAATCCACCGAGGGAAGGATTGAACTTGTTTATGTGGTAAGCCAGCCTGCTAAACCTTTTGGACGCAAGAAAGAGTTAAAGAACAATTTAGTTGTTCAGTATTGTATAAATAATGGTATCAATCTTTTATTGCCGGAGAAACTAGATAAAGCATTCAGAGATGAACTGCCGCGAGTAGATATTAGCTTTGTAGCTGCTTATGGACATATTATCTCTGAAAAAATACTAAATACGACTAGATATGGTTTTATTAATTTCCATGGGTCGATTTTGCCGAAATACAGGGGCGCCATACCTGTGCAGTTAACAATAATGAATCAAGACATAGACGGAGGCATTACTATTATTAAGATGGACAAAGGAATGGATACCGGCAAAATTATAAGTGCGTATAAAGTTGATGTAGAGAGAAATATTACTTCAGGAGAGTTGATGAATACACTTGCAAAACTTTCCGCTAAAAAAATTAATGAGGATTTTGATTTAATATTTAACCCTAACCTGTGGCAATTACAGCCACAGGATGAGAGTATTGCTACTTATTCTTATGAAAAAGATTTCACAAAAGAAAAGTTTGGAATTAATTATGAGGACGGAGTAAAACTAGCTCACGGCAAGATTATGGCCGCAAATCCTGAGCCAAAAGCTTGGATTAAGATAAATGGATCTAAAAATTACAATCTTATCCGATCCGCGATTGGACCAGAAATACCTGCTGATATTTCTGAACTTGAGAAAAAAGGAGAGCTAGGTATTCGTACAAACATAGCAAAAAGAAATATTTATTTAGAGCTTAACGACGGGTTTTTAGAGATTGTACAAATACAGCCAGAAGGAAAAAATGTTATGGATGCTAAGAGTTTTATAAATGGTTACTTGATACATTAAACCAAAAAATCATTCTGTTTGATCGATTACTCTTTGATTTATAACATCAATTTTTGACCTATAGTATCTATCTTGATATTGATTAAATAATATTATGCTTACAAAGCAGGACATGCAAAGGAGGAAAAGTACCACAAATGAGATAACAACTATTTTCAGTACAGAAAATCTACCTTTCGGTACGGTTTGAGTTCTAGTAAAATCCGGCTTTGAAGATTGCTGTTTTTGTGTATCCATAGATAATTATCAGGTTTCAGCAACTAAGAGTCAAACATATGATGGGTGTAATGTTCAAAAACCTGCGATCCACACCCCAATCGCCGCCAAAAGTCCTCCAATAATCCAGAAACGCATTACGACCTTCTCTTCCGACCACCCGATCCGTTCGAAGTGATAATGAATTGGGATGATTCTAAATAATTTTTTACCAAAAAATCTTCTCCAAAAGCTTTGAATAAGTCTTGAAAAAAGTCCGTCGAATAAGAAAATACCTGCTATAAATAATAATGTAAATTCCCTGTGAGTAATGATAGCAATCACAGAAAGTAGGGTTCCAAGCCCCAAACTACCTACATCACTCATCTGTATCCTGGCTGGTTTAACATTAAAGTAGAGATAAGCCAAAAGAGCCCCAGCTACAGTTGAACTCAAGTAACATAAATGACGATAACCTTCGTTTCCAACAATTTGAGATAGATTAAATGCTATAACTGCATAAGCCAAAAAAGCGAATAAAAGTAGTCCACCAGCTAAACCATCCATGCCATCAGTAAAATTCACGCCATTGGTTACGGTCATAATCGTAAGTGCAACAAAAGGCACCATTAACCATCCAATATCTACGCTACTTTGTGCGATATTGACAGTGAATCCGGGAATTGCGTTAAAAAACTGTACGATAAGATCTGAGTGCAAAACGTAAGGAATCCATACATCGCTCCACCCAACTTTAGTGTAGATCCACACACCTACGGTTACACCAATAAATGCCTGAATAATAAGCTTTTCATGGACTTGCAAACCTGAAGTCGGACGTGATCCTAAAAAAAGTGCTATTCGCTTTAGTGCCGCCCAAGGAGTAGTAATAATGTAAAAAATGCGTTTGGTTTTTGATTTGTGAACTCTTGCAAGTTTCAGGTGCAGTTTAAGAGGTTTAGGCTGTTTTCTCTCCTCACCAAAAATATTCAACAAATCATCAATGCCACCGATACTGCATGACAAAAGTAAAGCTCCGATAGGTAGCCAGGTAAACTCCCTCTCCCAATTAAACATAAAAGTGACTACAAAAGTTGTAATGATCACAATAAGTCCTCCCATTAAAGGTGTTCCTATTTTGCCTTTATCAATATCCATCTGTCCCACAACATCACCTTTTGATACTCTTCGAATGTTAAAGTAGTAAAGAAAATCAATAATTAATGGAGCAAATATAAAGGCGAGAAATGCTGATCCTACAAAGTACATCAAGGCTTTTGAAAGTGTGTTCCCGTATGGTAAAAAATTAAAAATCTCCTGAACTTGATTCATTGTTAGTTATTCTATATTAATGGGCAGCCAAGATAAAGATTACAGGGTTAATACGTCGTTTTGCACATAAAAATGACGACCATTAACCTAGAAACTTCTTTGCAGGATCAATTAAGAACTTTTTCAAGCCCTTCCGCCCGACAATAGCATCATAAATCATGTCCTTACGCAAAGATACTGTAAATCTGGCACTTTGACGGATGCCTGACATTTCAAAATCAATTTTAATCACTGGACGCAAATCAAGTCCTGTACTCTGTTTAACCAAAAGGATGTTTTGTATCTCTTCATGATCTTCAAAAGCTCTTTGCGCAATAACCTTGATTTTACGGCCCTCTTTCAATGTATTATATGGATGATTTTGTGCAAATTCATTGAACTCATTTAAAACACTTTCGTACCCTAAAGTACAGGCTAATTCAGATGAGATGGATGACCAAAGTGCTCCAGTATCATTTCTAACTTTAATTTCGTGGATTCTGCCGTCAAGACCAAATAATTTGATAAACTCAACAAAACCCACTAATTGCTTTCCCGAAACCTCCTCGATCTCCTCTTCAACCTCACCACCAAAAAGATTCTTTCCAACCTTGATACCTCGCTCAACATTGCTGATTGTAAGACCTGAAACTCTCTCCAGACGCCCCTTTAAACCATCGTTATTGGCAATCTGAATTGCAAGGCCAGGCCTAGCATTTAACTCAAGTAAAAGGGGTCCTGAAATCCTGTCAACCACCACATCAACTCCAAGAAAGCCTAGACCAGAATAAATCTGAGTTTTAACAGCAATATCTAGGATTTTGTTCCAAAATGGGATTTTAATACCTCGAAGATTAAGTCCGCTGTCAGGGTGGTTTGCGATAAATTTATCGTGATGTACAGCGGTTGTTGTAATACCACTTGCGATATCGATTCC
>JAYTAQ010000084.1:0-4377 GCA_043737415.1 bacterium | reverse complement strand
AGGTTGGAGGCACACCGATTAATTCACTTGCGAGGGTCTCTTCTACTACTGGAGTTCTTGATACAAGTTGGACTCCTAATCCAGTTGGGGAACCCTTTACTTTTCACCAAATTGGAAATCAGATTTTTGTAGGAGGATCATTTTCAAGTATTGCTTCGACACCAACAAGCGGTTTAGCTATTTTTGATAGTACAACCGGACTTTTACAAACATGGGGTCCTACAATTGCTGGTTCCGTTAGTACAATTGTTGACGATGGAACAAGTTTGTATATTGGAGGAAATAGTATAGGTGTCGATGGTACACCTCGTACTTGTGTTGCTAAACTCTCTATTTCAGCCGGCACTCTAGATTCCTGGAATCCTATCATTGGAAACTCTTGTGATATCAAAGCATTAGCGTTGTACAATAACAGCGTTTTTATCGGAGGCTCATTTGATAATATTAATGGTGATGAAAGATATTATATTGGTGCTGTAAACAACACCGATGGCTCAACACTGCCATGGAATGTTCCTGACACTTTAAACAATTATGCTATGACTATGATTGTTAAAGACGGCATACTCTATGTGGGAATGAATACGTTAATCTCCTATGGTGGAAAGCAGACTACGCTTGCATTGTATGACGCTACAACAGGAAGTTATGACTCGTGGAATCCTCAAGTACTGAGTAATACAGTAAAAACTCTTTCTTTTGATACGACCAACCTTTATGTTGGAGGAAACATTGAATTTAATGGTGCGGACGAGGAATATCGCCATAATCTTTTCCAGTTTATTCCAGCTGCAACGCCTACGCCAACTGTCACGAATTCCCCTACTGCAATGCCAACACTTAGCCCAACGCCATCTCCTACAGCCACTCCCACAGCATCTCCTTCAATCTCACCAACTCCGATTGTCACATCGACTCAGTCTGCTTCACCAACCGTTGTTTCAATTACAACCACGTCGATCCCAACAAATATATCAAACAATGGAATAAAGACACCTGCTGTAATTTCAATAATTACACCGACTCAGCAAGTATCAGAGATTCCCACTCCCATAACAACTATATTTGAAGATCCAATAATTTCTCCAACGGAAGGAAAAGAGAAACCAGTTATAATTCCTACAAAGACTATTGAAAAAACAATTGAAGTAAGAGTTAAAGTAGTAGATACAGAAAATAGACCTGTAAAAGATGCTGTTGTGACTATTACGTCCATAAACCAAACTGCAACAACAGGAGAGGACGGAATTGCTGTTTTAAGAAATATTACAAAGAATAAATATGAGATTACGGTTGAATTTAACGGAAAAAAACAGGCAAAATCACTTGATATCACCACTACAAATGTCTCAGCATTTGACGTGCTTGTAAAACTTGAACCAAAAACGACTCAAAGTGCAGCTGGATCAATTATTCAACAAGTAGGTCCTTTAGGCGGAATCTCTCTTACGATGTTGGTATTTGTATACCTCCTTAATTCTTTCGCATTACTAAGAGTTGTGCTTTTTGGAGGATTTCTTTTGCCTTTCCTCATATCATGGCTTCCCCGTAGAAAACGTGCATCTGTACTTGACCTTATTTTAAGTACACCTGTACCATTTGTCTCAATCACAGTCTTTAATGCCGCAGATAAAACTATCGCTGCAAAGATCATGAGTTCATATCAGGGCTTGTTTAATATTAAACTCAATGCAGGTAACTACATTATTTCATTGGCTAAAAACAGATTCTATCCGCGGGAGTTCAATGTAGAACAACAATCTGAAGGTTTTTTTGAACAAAATCTAGAGATAGAGAAGAATGAAGAAATTAATCTGGTGAATGATATGACAGTTAAAGTTTGGAATTTAAAGCCAGAAATAATTGTATTTAGTTTAAGCCTCGTTTTTGCTGTTACCAACGCACTATTAATACGCACTATCGTTTCATATGCCCTAGTTGGTGTTATACTAGCTCTCCTGGTAATGAAAAATATCTTTATCAAACCGGTTAAAGTAAGCGAATAATGTTTCGATTAACCAGCACTCTATTTTCGACGTATTTCATAAGAATATTTAGCTTTGTACATGATTAAAACAAGAAATCATCGCTGGATTTGGTTCGAACAGGAAATTTTTAGACGAAAAAGTCTTATTAACTGCCAACCGGTGGCTTAAGAAGATAAAGTAAATCTATCTAGAGCTTGAAGAAGAATATAATAGGTTAGAACCTTTAAAAACACACAATGAAAAAGCATTTGTTGAGGCTTGTGAGCCTATTCGTCTACAGTGGCGTGCGTGGGAGGGTTCGAACCACCGACCTAGGCCTTAGGAGAGCCTCGCTCTATCCAGCTGAGCTACACGCACAAAAATCAAATATTAAACTTTTTACAAAACAGTCAGATTTCAGATTTTATTATGAATCTTCGTCTTAAACTGTGGTTATTATCCTTTAGCATAGGAACGTTGTCAATTAAGCTCATTTTAAACAGATAAATATTGTATCATGGTATAATTTACAATGATGAAAGCTGATAAATTTAGAAAAGTGGTCGTAAAGAAACGACTTACTCCGTTAAAAAGAAAAAAAGTTATCACTTTAATAGCATTAAATTCTATTTGTATAATATGTTTAGTTCTAATTTTGTCAGTATATGGTCCACTTCTTTACGCAGAGGCTAGATACGCTGTAGCAAGTCTTTACGACGATAATATTAAAAACAGTAAAAGATATTTTGATGGACTTCCTAAAAACTTTACTGCGGGTCAAGATATTCTACTTGAACCAGTTGTAAAAATTCCTGCCCCTGTTGATCCAAATTTTTCGGTTGTCATTACTAAATTAGGAATAAACCAAAAAGTACTTTCTAATGTTGACATTAATAATAACGGTGAGGTTGCTGAAGCACTTAAGCAAGGCATTGGATGGGCAAAAGGAACCGTAGAACCAGGAAACGATGGTAATTCGCTATTATTCTCTCATTCCACTCAAAATGCTTGGGATATTTGGAGAGTTAACGCTGAGTTCAGTCTTTTAGGAAAGCTTGATACCAACGATTTTTTTTCAATTGTATACAAAGGCAGGCAGATGGATTTTATTGTTTTCGATAAGCAGATTGTACCAGCTAATGATACAAGTTATTTAACTGCCGTGGCAACCGGGAAAGTTGTTACACTTCAAACCTGTTATCCTCCCGGAGATGATTCCAGTAGGCTTTTAGTACGAGGTAGACTTGTGGCGATGGAGGTTAAATAAAATGTGTATATTTCACTCAGTAAGTATAATCCAAGCATACTTAAAAAAAGTGAACGGAAATAGGATTATTGACCTTGTAGAGATGTCTCCTGAGAAATATTTCATAAAATAAAATTTAGCACAAACAACTAAAATTGCGTAAAGAACTATAAAAATGGCAATTAATACTGGAAATCTACATCTAAAATCTCTAAATCTTGTATACAAATCTGTTAATCTTTTTGAATAAGTTCGTTCTTTACTGCTTATTAAATAAAAATTATATAAAATAAAAATCATTGCACCTGAAATGCTTGAGCCCAGGCAGTATATACATATTTTGAATAGTATAAAAAGGCTTATGTGAAGTAGATAAAAGGAGAAAAATAATCCACCAAAAATGGGAAGCAGCATTAATAAGAGCATATTTCTCGATATTTTCTCTTTAAATAATAGCAGCCCAAAAAAAGTAATAATTACCGGGTAATAAATCAAACCTAATACCATATTTGGAAACCCAAAGATTTCAGAATACTTCGATGACGCAACACTGGAGCAGTCAAATAACGAATTAATTGTACAAACGGAAAAAACTGAAATAGTACTTTTTAAAGAATGAAACTCAAGAGTAAGAAGTTTGGCTGACACAAAAGTTCCGATTACTCCAAAGAAGACTATAAAAAACACATATTTGTTAAACTTAAAATATTTGTCCATTGTTTTATTAATTTTCGAAAGTCTCAAATCTTAAAATATATTTCTGTATAGGTTGCACGCTAGGTAAAGCGGAATTTGTAGGACTTATAGAGTTTGATGGAGTAGGAGAGATGTCTTTAACAACCTGTTCAATTCTTTGTGCATTGTTATCTTTTATAATAATTTCTACCTGATCGTCTACCTTGGTTGCTAAAACAACTTCTGCATCTTCAAAATCTTTAAAAGAAATATCGTTAGCTCCATCTATATCAATTAGCCTTAATTTATTCCCATATTGAAGAATTAGATTTTGGCTGTTATTAAAAGCAGTAACCTGATTAGGCTTTGATTGTATGCTATCGTCTTCAACTTTAAACGTCTTGCTTTCATTTTGATCTAGATCATAAAATCTAAATTGATTTAAATTAGTATCATTGATAGTAAGTACAATTTGTTTGTCAGAATCAA
>JAYTAQ010000083.1:0-4397 GCA_043737415.1 bacterium | reverse complement strand
AGTTCCAGCTCCACTAATTCCGAATTCACCATCAGTATCAACCTCAACCTCTAAAAACGCCCCACGCAAGGAATCTTTTATTTGATAAATATGTATATTTCCTTCATCTGTAATCTTTGTATAGCCAAATACTGATAATAAAATTGGTTCAACTAAAGATATATGTTCAACACTCAAAGAGGCAGAATAAAATGATCTAATGGCCTCATTTTTGGAGATTTCCGAAGTGGTCCAAATATCTTCTTCAGCACTAAGTTTTGTGTCTGAAAGTCCAACTAATTCAAGTTTTTGAGCATCTTCATCAAAAAATATTATCTTGTTTTTGTCTGTTCCTCCCTCAAATTTAACTTGTTTTGCTGTGAATCTTTTTCTCCAGAACTGAAGTGATTTTTCAGGTACTGAGAGTGAAATTTTAGTTACAAATCCATTGCCTCTCAAGCCATTTTGTGAAGGATTAAATGTAAAAAAAGTAAGGTCCATTCCTGGATTCCCCAACTTATCACCAAAAAATAGGTGATAAGTGTGAGTATCATCTTGGTTTACGGTTTTTTTGACTAATCTTAATCCTAAAACTCCAGAATAAAAGTCAAAAGTTGCCTGTGGATCGGATGAAATAGCCGTTATATGATGAATTCCTTGGATCATTTTGAATTATAATTAATTAAATCACAGTTATTTGCTAAATTGATAAATACTAGCAATACTTACTTTTTGAACTTACCTTTTTCCAGATTCTTTTTTATTCCTAAAAACTCTTTGAGGTCCCTTTATTCCGAACATCTTTAATTTAGAAAATCCTTTGTTAATTTCTAATTTGGGATTATTAGGTTTGATATCGTTATTAATAATAACTGAGTCGTCAGTTTTTAATGCCTTTAATTTCTCCTCAACAGTTTTTACTTTTTTTTTTCGTTTTTTAGTTCTCGACATAATTTTTGAAGTACTATAAAGTTTAGCCTATGAAACTAGTATACCAGATTGACTAATTTAGAGGATAGATGATTTTTTGAATTTTTTCCGCGTGGCTCTTTACTGATGAGTAACTTTAAGATCGTAAATGATTACCTCGCCGTAGTTTGAGTCAAGACAAGGTGTTACACCTTTATCTAACTCGGTAGTACAGTTTGACTGAGTGTATGCGCCGGCTTTAAAGTAAGAGTTTGAGTAACTTTTTGATAATGTATAGGAAGGAATTGAGCTCCCGTTGTAGTAAATCTTGGTTAATCCGCCACTAGCCTCAAACTTCACAGTAAACCTGGTTCCAAGAGCGTAATTTGCATTAAGTACCGGTCCATCATTTCCAGCAATATCTATAAATAACTTTTTATCCTCCAATCTAATAACAATTACATCATCCTTTGAGTCATGGATTTGACCTGCAACGATATGCTTTTTTCCTTGTGGGATAGCAGTGATCGATTGATCGATAAACATAGTATGAGTGCCGGAAGTTGATGACCAGTTAGCGTTGACAGTTCCGTTGTTTGTCATCTCTCGTAACTCTGATCTAGGGTAATTTGATCCACTTGTTGTTACAGCGCTTACTGGTGCTCGAAACCTTACCCCTCCGGCTGGATTAACAATAAACCAAGGGGCAAGTTTGTAGGTTGCAAGAGCTGGTTGCTTGATTTCGGTTGGGCTTTCAGAATTGCCTATTGGAAGTGTTTGCTTCCAATTAGTGAGATTTATTACCTCAGCTGGAAATGATCCGGTTGAAGGAGGCATAGAAGGCGAGGGACTTGGTGACGCTGCTGCTGAAGTAGGAGATTGAGTTGGGAGAATAACATTAGTGTTTGTAGAAGATGGAGATGTAGTCATAGAGCCAAATCTTATATAGCTATTTCGTGAGGCATTACTATCACTGACTTTCACAACGTTTCCTGAAAGTTTGCCTTTCTCAGCTTCATAAACCATTGATATTGAATCTGAAGCATCACTTGTAAGGTCTTTAGAATGATTAAAAGCAAAAATAGAGACTGGTATTAAGACAAAAAATAAAAGTAATAATAATGCGATAATAAGCTTTTTCTTACTTGTTTCTGATAATTTCTTTATTCCAAGTTTCATAATTATTTAATGTTTACCCTTACAGTATCGCTTTTAGGAGATTCCTCACCGTTTATGACAGATGTAACATAAAAAAGAGCAGCTTCATTGCTATTTAAATCAGAAAAAGAGATGGAATAATCTGATGTTGATTTTTTTAAATTAAATGAGCCTTTGTCGTCTTCCTCTAGGATGTACACATTATATTTTGTCGCGCCTGGAACTGATTTCCATTCCAAGATTGCCTTGCTGTCAGAGGGAGAAGCAGCCGTTAATCCAGAAGGTGAGGCTGTATTTTGAGAAATTTTTATACATTTGAGATTTTCCCCATTTGTGTTTGGTACACAGTCATTCTTTAATAAAGTTATTTTATCTAATCCAAGTCCTGTTACGTCTCCAGCAATTTTCAAAGTATGCTTACCTTTTTTTATCTTGAAGTCCGCCTTATCAGCTGTTGATCCATTTTTGTAGTCAATCCATGTCCATTTATTAAATTTTGAGGAATCCAGATTACCCCCGATTTTTACAGAGCAATCGTTGTCAAGTTGGACGTAGAAAGAGCTTTGAGCTTTTGTTGGCGCAATGATCCGGCTCCAAAGTCTATATGTTGCTGAAGATGGAGCGTTTATTTCCATTGTTACAATTCCTAAATTTGTAGGAAGCTGTGAACAAGACGCAAGCTGGCTAGCCTGAACTTTAGAACTAATAATAATGCATATTGGAGCCAGAACTAGCAAAAGACACACTGCCAAAAATAAGTTTGATTTCACAAGTTTGAACATATTGCTTATACAGAGTAACATTTGATCTTATCAGTTTCAACAAAATTTAGTTTAAAATTTTGTAGGTTTTGTAAATTGGCTTTTATGGGTTACTATCAACTATGTTAACAGGCCAGCAAACGAAGTTATTCCTTGAGAAAATAATAAACGAGCGCAAAGAGGGAACCAGGAAGCGGCCTAGCAGTAATTTAATTATTAATAACGAGGCAGACTCAAAATTGACGTCAGCAACAAAGATGGAGTTCCTAGACTTTGTAGCAGAAATCGTAGACCATAATGTAACCGGAAGAAGCACTAAAGGAGTAGAATTTGCTAGATTGCTTAGTTTTATTTTAGGAAGTCTAGGATTTAAAATCACAGTAGTTTTGGGGATTGCAACGTATTTTGATGGTAATAATAATTTTTCATGGAAGGAGGACGAGTCGGGTTATACTCATGGTTGGGTATTGTTTGAAGATAATGAATTAATTGATGGAAATGCAGATTCAATGAATGAGAATCCGTATTTCGGTGCTGGTTTAAACCCTTCGGCTTTTTGGGGAAGTGTTAATAATATTCCAAGTGATAGAATTTTCGTTTCTCATTCTTCTGAGACTTTTGATAATCTTGATTTGGATTCAATAATTGTTGGAATAAATGAATTCACTGCAAAACTTGACCGGAGAATAGTGCTTCGGAAAATTAAGTACTTCGATAAGTTGCTTGATTCCTAATAAAATTCATGGATCAAAATACACCTTACAATCTGTTCTAATTGATGATTATGCCATTTAAGACAAAATGCCTGTAAATTTATACATTTAGATCTACTAAAGTTCCAAATTAATCGATTGCTTTATACCAATAAAGACTACCAAAGGCTTCTATTGGTTTGTCTCAATAACGTGATCTTTAATATTAATTGAGATGAATTATCAATGTCTGCAATTATGAAGATAATCAATATAGATAATTGAGCAATTTATTTTGGGAGGAATTGATTTAAAAAAATAATGGATCTCCCTTGAAAGAGAAAGCCATTCTGAAGTATAGATAGGAATTAATTATGAGTCACCGTTGCATTGTAAACAACAACTTCTCCATAGTTACTTGAATTGTAAAATGAGGCTGGCTCAGTATTGATATTTGACTGAGTATAAGCGCCAACTTTAAAATATGCACCTGAGTAACTCTTGGTTAAAGTATAAGCTGCAGTTGATGAATTATTATAATAGATCATAGTTTTTCCACCTGTTGCAACAAATTTCACATTAAATCTTTTTCCCAGAGTGTCGTTTGTATCTAGAGTCGGGCCATCATTACCGTTAATATCGATAAATAATTTCTTGTCCTCTGGTCGTATGACGATGATATCGTCGCTTGAACCATGAATTTGACCTGCTACAACATGCTTTTTTGTCCTAGGCACCGCAGTTATTGCCTCATCGATAAATAATATATGCTTTCCTGAAGTTGACGACCAGATGGCAGTACTGCTGCCATTATTAGTCATTTCACGAAGTTCAGATCTTGGATATCCTGAACCACTCGTTGTTGTACCATTAACGGGAGCTCTGAACCTCACACCAC
>JAYTAQ010000082.1:0-4399 GCA_043737415.1 bacterium | reverse complement strand
TTAATCAACGTATTAACTAATATTCAGCATGAAAAATCTATTAATCAGAGCAATTGCTGAAGGTTCATAAACAAATGTAACAACTAATGCTGGAATTAAGAAAACACCTAGTGGAAGGGCGGATTTCATATTTAGTTTTTTTGTTGCTAAAAGCAAAATTGAGATTAAACTGCCTCCAATATAGGCACTCATTATAGAGAAGAGAACAAGTGGCCAACCTAGTAACGCGCCCATTATTATTCCTATTCTAATGTCTCCACTACCAATACCTTTTCCCTTTGTAATAACATATTGAGCGATAAAGAATACACTTCCGAATAATATCCCATACAAAATACTTGAAAAACTTAAATGCTGAAAAAAAATTGAATGGAGTAGGGCGATTACAATTGATGGAATGCTGAATTCATCAGGAAGCTCCATGTAAAAAAGGTCGCTCAAGAAATTTCCAAGCAGTAACATTCCTAAAAACCATATCAGTACCGCTTCCCAGTTCAGCCCAAAATGTGAAAATATTAAAAAAGTAATCAAACCTGTTGCAATCTCGACCAAAGGGTATTGATACGATATTTTCTTACCACAAGACTTACATTTACCTCTTTGGACCAGGAAACTAAAAATAGGAATAAGCTCTTTCCAAGATAGGATCTTACGACAATCTGGGCAAATGCTGCGTCCTGTCCACCATGATTCGGAAGCATGAGTGCGATCCACTACAACATTCAAAAAGCTGCCAAAAAACACTCCAAATACTGTTAAATAGGTTAGAATCAGCCAGTTCATAGTTGAACCATAATATCTAAACTAGGCTTTTTATTCAAAAGACCAATCTAAATCTAGAATTCAGCACTAAAAAAGTAAGGTTGAGCTACAAAAAGTTTGCAGATAATTGGATTGGAATCGATTGAAAAGTAGATATTCAAATCATTCTGACTCTTTTCTTTTGAATTAAGGAGACGTTGTGAATGCTCACCAGATTTCAGTTCTTCAATCATCATATCTGTTCTATCAATCAATCTGCGGTGAAGATTTATACTTTTAAAAAGTATACCTGTTATCTTTTCTATTAATCGAACCATATAGGCCGCTGCGAAGTAATCTTCAAGATTTTTTTTGGGGTGTTCCAGCACCGTTCCTTCCCAAATATATGTTCCAATTGGCACAAATATAACTTCATCGTACTTTCGCTCAAGAATATAGTGAATCGTATAGGAAGCGTTTACAAATGCCGAAGTCAAAACATCTGCACCTAAACCGCCGAACCTTCCAATAACTGAAACCAAATTATTACTTGAAATAACATCAGTTAAAGAGCTTAAAACATCAACTTTTTTCATACCATTTTTTAAGGCTACAGCAATAGCAGTTGAAGAACATAAAGTATCTACAAGTACAATAATTGGCTTTCTACCAGTGATATGAAGCTCTTCATCACTCCAATGTATACTGACTTTTAAGTTTAAATTATTGCTTGCCATTTTTATATCAAATCATTCTGCTCCAAAACTCTTTTTACTTGTTCAAAAATAATTTCATGTCCTATTGAGTCTGAATGAATTCCGTCAAAAGAGATGTTTGGAGGATTATCAATTGTTTGAATAAAAACAATTTCATTCTCCTTACAGAAATTTTTTATAACTTCATTATAGTTCATTATGGCATGATTGTGGAAGTAAATATCAGAATTTCTTTGAGTTGGATTTGTTAGCTTCTCATCGATCAAATTAAGCCCAACGAAGAAAATAAATGGGGTATAGACCCTTGCTATTTTAACAATATTAAGTAGATTATTACTCATTTGCTCTATAGTAGCTCTTTTTTTATCCTTGCTTTTGATATATTGAGAATCGTTAGCCCCAACCTGAAATATGAGAGCTACTTTTTCATCTTTTTCAGCAGTTCTGAGGCGGAATTTTGTTTCGAAGTCAAACCGGTCAAGAACGTTTTTTGTAGAATCCCCATCAATACCCTGATTATAGACTTGGCAAAAATACTGCTTTTCACTTACGTTTTTTTTATCAACATAGCTACGAAGGCGATTTACCCAACCACCTTGGTGATCCCAAAACCCGTAAACACTACTACCACCGAAAACTAGAATTTTTGACATTGTAATTGTATTCATTCTATACAAAGCATCTGTATCTTCCAATAACATCAATAATTAAGGCTAATGAATAGATTTACAAATATAACCGTACCCGAAAAGATAGCATACGCTTTTGAAGAAGCTACAACTCTAAATGATGCCGGCTTTATGTTGGGAGTGAGACATTTTTCAGAAGCTATGGCAGAACTATCTGGCGTATTAACAAGCATTGAACCTTCACAAGCGTTTGGAAGAGAGATGTTAGTAGTTTCTCACGGTATTATTAGAACGCATTTACAAGACGGTAGTGCTACTGCTAATTTTCAACTTAATTCAGACCCACAGACATTAATATTCATATTGACAGCGACTTACTCATCCCTTTCCGACTTGGTATTAGATGCGAAAAGACGAGAGGTTGATGATCTCCATCTTTGGAGCTCAGGATCAAGATTGATCACACTTCCTACTCATAATTTAAAAATTGAATCGAAGGGAATGGACTATCATCAAATACTAATATCTCCTGAATTTGAAGGAGATTCAGTTAACGATAAGCTTAAACTCAAAATGGAACTGATAAATGCTAAGTTTCTGTCAAGATTTAAGCAATTAAAGGAAGGTATTGTTGTATTAAAACAATCTGGAAGAAATACCTAAAGAAGGACTCGAGAAAAAATTTAAATTATTTGAACTTTTAAAATACTGGACTGGACATGGAAATACTGATTAAAGCAGTAAACCAACCCCCACTTCAAAAATTATCATCATTTTTTTAAAACTCTGCACTAAGGTCTCTTATCTATATAAGTTTTAGGCATTTTGATTAAAAACTTGTCTCCAAATGCCTTTTGAACAACATTAACAATTGCCTGATGCACTTCGTCAATTGAATAATTAGCGTTGACGACTTCCCATCTATATTTTTCGGCTAAAAAATGATGGGCCTGTCGATTTTTTTCCCAGACCTGATCAATATCACTTTCATTACGGTGGCCAACTTCAACTCCTGCATTAAACCTGTCTCCCTCCAATAAAATCGCAAGGTCGGGTTTAAGTAAGCCTTCATTGATGATTTCAAGATCGTCTAATTTCACACCTCTAGTCATCCCCCACGAAAGTCCAGTGCCAGTGTAATCTTCAGCGATAACACTTACACCAGCGTTCAATAGATCAACAATAACCTCCTGAAAATCTTTCCTGTTTTGCGCGTATAGTTTCTGAAATTCAAACTCAGATAAATTTCTATCCGGATCAAGGGGATCTCGAAGTATTTTATTAATTTTCGGTCCGGTCGGCTCAAGATGATAAATCGGATATTTAATTACTAAAATCTGATTACCTTCAGAAATTAATAGAGTAGCAAGTCTTTTTGTCTGCTCTGATTTCCCAAGATTATTTGCCCCATATACCACAAGAAAAAGTCCTCTGCTATTGATTTCGTTCAGCTGGCTCATATTCAGATTAGCTTAACTATTTTAGTCTGCAAACTCAAGTAAATCTGTAAAAAGTTTTGTGTTTTTCATCTCGTGGATAATCCGAGATGGAGTTTCTGCTAAATTTCCATCCTTAGCAAAGACTCTTGCCATAGCATCACGTTTATTTTCGCCACATGAGTAAATTACGGCCTCATCAATATTATCTTTAATATATGACAACGTACTGGTTATTCTCAAGTGAAACTCATCTTTATTTAAAGCATCATAGCCCACCACCCATCTATCTGTATTAACAAATAATTCATCAAACGCATCCTTATTTTCGGGGTAGGGCATAGCGCCAGAAACATGGCCGTTTGAGCCAATTCCAATGGTAGCAATAACAATTCCATCTGGATTCATCCTCTTCCATTTTCGAAGTCCTACTTCAAATCTATTAGACAAATCATCAATACTCTCCATTTCAAGGGGATAAGTCGAAATAAAGTGGCAACCATTTTCTATAGCTCTGGAATAAAAATTTTCAAGAAACATCATCTGAAGGAAGTTATTAACTTTTTCGTCATAACTATATCTTTCATCAAAAACAGCAAAAGTTATATTTGAATTAAGATTCGAAGTTTCAATTAAAGGAAGCAACTTCAAAGATGACCCGCCTGAAAACCTGAATAGCACTGGTTTATCAGTATTTTCATCTAAAAGTTGGTTGATATAATCAGCGGCCTTTCTTGTCACACTTTCAGTACTTTTTTTTTGTTGAATAGCCATATTCTATTTATCAAGTTTAGTGCATTTGAAATGTCATTGCGAGCATAAGATTAATTTAAATTGTAATTTTATCGTTGGTAAAAATATATTTACAAAAAAAAGT
>JAYTAQ010000081.1:0-4413 GCA_043737415.1 bacterium | reverse complement strand
AAAAAGGCCTAGAGGACTTAAAATCAAAGGTTGATGCTTTGATTGTCATCCCTAACCAGAAGATTCTAGAAATTATAGATAGAAATGTTTCATTTGCTCAGGCAATGAAAAAGTCTGATGAGGTGCTACTAAACGCTGTAAGAAGCATTTCCGATATTATCACTTTAACCGGTCAAATGAATGTTGATTTTGCAGATGTTAAAGCGATTATGCAGGACGCAGGTACTGCATTGATGGGAATGGGTTCATCAGGAAATAAAGATACAAGAGCAATTGATGCAGCTAAAATGGCTATAAACTCTCCTCTTCTTGATTACTCAATTGACGGAGCTAAAGGCGTTTTAATTTCTATTAGAGGTTCCCAAACTTTGTCGATGATGGAAATCAGTGAAGCTGTAGAAGTTGTTAGGCAGTATGTTGATGAAGACGCTTTGATCAAATTCGGAGTTATTATTGATGATTCACTTGGAGATCAGGTTACTGTAACTGTTCTTGCAACTGGATTTGCTGTTGATCCGATCGAGGTTGAAATTCAGCAAAGACGAGCATTAGAGGAAAAAAAGAAGTTCAACACCCAGGAAAGTCAGTCTAATCAATTGAACCAGATGAATACAACCAAGATGCCACAAAGACCAGTGGAACCTCAAAGATCTTCTCAAGTGCAGCAGCAGTCAACCCGCCAAAAACCTGATGAAGGACATGGTCAAGGCGATGACGATTTAGATATTCCAGCATTTATGCGTAGACGACAAGGAAAATAAAACACAGTGGAATTTGAGCCATTATTAAAAAAAATCAACTTAACTAATTTTACTAATATTTCATTGTTAGATGAAGCTTTTACCCATAGGTCTTTTAGTAAAAATCATAATGAAAGACTTGAGTTTTTAGGTGATGCAGTTCTTGAGTTAGTTATTACTGATTTGCTTTATCACGATTTTTTGGATCGAATGGAAGGTGAGCTCACTAGTTTTAGAGCTGCAGTTGTAAGAACAGAAAGTCTAGCAGATGAAGCTCAAAAACTGGATTTAGGTGCCTTTATCCGTATGTCTAAGGGTGAGGAAGCAACTGGTGGGCGTTCCCGTCAGTATATCCTTGCTGATATGTTTGAATCACTTATCGGAGCTATTTACCTTGATCAAGGATTTGCAGTAGCTAAAAATTTTATTGTTGCACATCTTTACTACAAAATAAAAGATATAGTTGACTCTAGATCGGATATTGATCCTAAGTCAAAACTTCAAGAACTTGCACAAGAGAGATTTAAAGAGACACCGTTTTACAAAGTTGTAAAAGAGGATGGTCCTGATCATGATAAAGTTTTCACAGTTGTTGTTGTGATAGGTGTTAAAGAGTACGAGCAAGGATCGGGCAAATCCAAACAAATTGCTGAACAGGATGCGGCGGCTAAAACTTTAACAAGTATAATCGGTTTATAATCCTTCCCGCAGTTATCGGAATATACTTATTTTGGGCCTTTTATTGCTCTCGTAGTTTCTAAATATTCATTTGTCAGTTATAATCTCTAAAATTGGCCTCAAACCTCTCAATATAAATTACTAAATTCTTTTTCTGTGTTACTAAAAATTTCAAATTTCCATAAATCAATAGGCATGAAAGAGCTGTTTGACGGCTTATCTTTAATTATTGAAGAAGGAGAGAAAGTAGCTCTCATTGGTAGAAATGGACTGGGAAAGACTACTTTGTTTAGAAATATCACTGGTGAGGACAAAGAGTATACAGGTGAGCTTGAGTTCCAAAAAGGTATAAGGGTTATTCTTACTCGACAGGAACATTTTGTACATAAAGATTTAACACCCATTGACTATGTCCTTGAAGATGTTCCGGATTATGCAGATTTAAAGGCAGCAATTAATCATTATGAACAGAATACTGTTCATGATATGGAAGCCATTACTAAATATTCCGACGCTGTAATGGAATTTTCTGAAAAAGGCTACTATGACATTGAGGATAAAATAATTGAATCGTTGAAAGATTTCGAGATTGATTTTGAAACTGCAATGGGTCCGTTTAATACTCTATCAGGTGGACAAAAGCGTTTTGTTGAGCTAGTACGTGTAATGTATTCAAACGCTGATTTGGCGCTTATTGACGAGCCTACAAACCATATGGATTATGTTGGAAAAGCTGCTTTTATAAAATGGTTCAATGCAACTAAGCAAACAGTGCTTGTAGTTACCCACGATCGAGATGTTTTACAGAATGTAGATAGAATTGTCGAACTTAAGGAGAAACGGATTTATTCATTTAACGGTAACTATGATTCTTATCTGAAACAAAATAGCTCCGGAACTGCAACTGCTGTTTTCCAATATGAGATGAGCTTGAAGCGTATTGATAATATGAAAAAGCAGATTCAGACTGTAGCAAAACAAGGTAAAAAGAATCGTACTTTACGTATACGATCAGAGCGATTCGAGCGTGAGCTAGGGCGACTTGAGTCAGGTGTTGAAAAACCTTCATTTTGGATTGATCAGGATTCTATGGAGTCGGTTGGAAAAGACGTAGTTGAAAAATATGATCGTTACAAAGAGAAAAACATAACTATCAAAAGTGCAGGATCGGCTGCTGCTCACAAAAAGCTGCTGATGAATATCAGCAAATTCTCAGTTGGATACAAAGTTCCGCTTTTCTCAGATATTAGTTTTGAACTGTATAATTACGACAGATTATTTATAAAAGGCCGTAACGGAGCAGGAAAATCTACTTTGATTAAAACTATTATTTCTTTAATGAATGGTAAACCTCCAGTTGCAACTTTATACAAAGGGGAATATAAATTTTCTCCAAGTATCGTTTTCGGTACATATGAGCAGGAAGTAAATGAGAAATATATGAATAAATCTCTATCTGATGCGATTTTGACAGTTTATAATGAACTCGATCTTCCTATTAATGCTCAAAAAATCAGTGCTTTGCTGGGTAACTATTTGTTTGATCCGATTTTAGATGCTGATTTAACTTTTAAAAACCTTTCAGGAGGACAGAAAGCTCGTTTCCAGATCATCAAAATGCTCGCTAATAATCCTAATCTTTTGATTCTTGATGAACCAACCAACCATTTGGACTTGCCTTCAATCGAGGAGCTGGAAAACGCGTTGAATGTATTTACTGGAGCGATTATATATATCACCCATGATACTTATTTGGAAGAGAAATTAGGTGGTAGAGTAGTTGAGATTTAATCCGGTAATTATTACTAAATAATTAGATTTTTGGATGGTTATCTTAACTGATCACTTATATCTATATAAGCAGCTTCTTCAGTTATTTCAGGTTTAGGAGTGCGAACAACTGATTCTTGAAAATTCTGCTCACGATTTGTGTTTGAGGATGTATTAATAGCCATTAATACAAGCACAAATATCATTGGATAAAATGCTAGATGTAACACTACTTTAGTTGATTTTGTTTTCATTTTAATGCTTTCTTTCGATGGAATTTTTTTATAAATCTGTACAATTATAAAACTTATTACTAACACTATTTTAACGAATGACATAATTGTTATATATAATATCACTATAGGATACATACTGTCAATAGTTTGATATTTGACCTTGATTATACTTTTTTGTATATATAACCGGATTAAAACTTAAAAAACATGGACCTTAGAAGTGTTACAGAAACTATTGGCTTAATTATCGATGCAGTTGGTGTCCTTGGTATCACATTTGGAATTATCTATTCTAGCGTCAACTTTGTATCTAACCTGTCTAATAGAGATGCTTATCCTAAATTTAGAGAATCATTAGGCAAGGTCATACTTTTAGGATTGGAATTCTTAATTGCAGGCGATATTATTAGATCAGTTGTTGTTGAACCCTCGGTTGAGTCAGTTTCTGTACTTGCTCTTGTAGCATTAATAAGAACAATTCTAAGCATAGCACTGCAGATGGAGATTACCGGTCGATGGCCGTGGCAGAGAAATACAAAGTAAATCTATGTTCAATATTGATTTTTAACCTGCCGTTATTAATAAATTAGACCTGATAAATAACATTTTTTTGTGCTTTAGTTTGAGGTAAAAATTCTAAATCTTGATATGTCTTCACTAAAATCATCAAAAAAGACCCTTTTTTAGGGTCTTTTTGTTTCCTATCAAAGTTTCGATAAAGATTATTTCTTTGGAGCCTTAGCACCGTATCTAGATCTGCTTTTTCTTCGGGCATCAACTCCTGAAGCATCAAGTACACCACGTACAACTGTGTATTTAACACCTACTAAATCTTTTACTTTACCGGATCTAACTAGAACGACTGAATGCTCTTGTAAGTTATGTCCTTCTCCTGGAATGTAAGCTGTAACTGATTGCTTATTAGAAAGTCTTACTCTAGCGATCTTTCGAAGTGCTGAGTTAGGTTTCTTTGGGGTAATAGTTTTAAC
>JAYTAQ010000080.1:0-4434 GCA_043737415.1 bacterium | reverse complement strand
TATTTCATGATATTGGAAAGCCTAGAAGCAAAGATGGAGAGCATTTCTATGGTCATGATAAAGTTGGTGCTGAAATGACACAGGTAATACTTCAGAGATTAAATTTCCCTGTCAAACAGATTGAAGAAACTGTAAATTTAATTCGTTGGCATATGTTTTACTTGCCTTCTTCTCCACTTCATTATGTAGATGAACATGCACATGACAATGACAAGAATCATAGGACTGGTTCATTTAAAAATGGTTGGAGCGACTCTGCGATTCGGCGAATGATTCGCAGAGTTGGCGGTCAGGAAAATATTGATTCGCTTTTAAAATTAAGAATTGCTGACGCAACATCAAACCCAAAATCTACTTTCGATCCTGCAGACATTCAAGAGTTATCAAAACGAATCGCTGAAATACGTGAGCAAGATAGCTTGATTTCATTATCTGATCTCAAAATTTCCGGTCATGATTTGAAATCTCTCGGAGTTCCTGAAGGGCCGAAGATGAAAGAGATTCTAAATTACTTACTTGAAAGGGTGATGGACAATATTGAGTTGAATTCAAAGGCAAAACTTGAGGATTTGGTAAAGGATTTCATGAATTTAAATAGTTGAAGAGTAGTTGAGGTTAACGTGCCGTTATTATTTCTTTCTAAAAGCTAGTGGCCATGCAAGGGATTGAATCCGAACAAACCGGCTGAGATTAAAAAATTGTGTGTTAAAGAATGTATTGCACGGTAGCGCCTTGGATTTACATAAATCAATCAAGGAATCAAGTTATAGTGATATGTAACTTTTGAAATAAACTCCTCAGTATTTTGGCTGTTGTAAAGAGGAGCTAGCTCATCAATTGTCTTTTGACCGTTCTTGAAATATCCCTGGTTCATCTTTGATAAATACCCTTTTATACCATCTTCCAGTGTCGGCCAACTAAATTTCCCATATCCCCAGCAATTATTATCGAAATATGTTTTGTTGCAGTAGCCTGATTCAGATCCAGAGATTGCAACAGGCACTTTATAGTCAATTCCGTATTTATCAGATAAATCTACTATTAGGTCAGCATGACCGGCAAGTTCAGACTCTTGGAGATTCAGGAATCTTTCTAGTCTAATAGCTCTAATATCTCTTGGTTTAATTGGCTCAAAGGGTTTTTTGACTATAATTTTTGCGGAAAAAGAAATCTTATTCACGTTTTGATTTAAAACGATTGGCTGACGAGCTTCAGTGGTTGAAAAGTCGCTAGTACTTAAAACTGTTATAAAGTATGAAAATGATGTAAGGATTGCAGAAACTAGTAAAGTTCTAATTATAAATGGAAGCTTATTTAAAAAAAGTTTCAATGTTTTTGTATATTAAATTTAAACACTAAATCGTCCTAAGGAGATAAAGTAGAAATACAATATCATCTTAGAGAAGTCGTCAAAAGAATTCAATTGGTGTTAAAGCTACGAAAGTACGATCTGTGGTTGAAACCTAATTTAGGCTTTAGAAAGCGACATTTATCTGATTTGATTTTTATAGTGATTAAGACTCACATATTCGGCATTTGATTGAAATGGTTGTATACACTTTGTGTGTAGTGCTCAGGATGAGGGTTGTAACGGTTTGCGATAGTCTCAATGCTTCTAGCACCAAGTGAGTAATATCCAATATTCATTAGATACATGTATTTGCGAATACTTTCTTCAGGGCTACTCCATGAGTTTCTGCCGTATCCCCAGCAATTGTACGGTCTGAAGTTTATCTTACAGTAGCTTGATTCTGCTCCAGCCATAGCAATAACAATTCTAGGATCAATGCTGTAATTATCTGATAGCTCGACAATCAAGTCAGTGTGGTTGGCAAGATACGAGCCTTTGCTGATAAGAAAATTTTGAAGCACGATAGCTCTAATGTCTCGAGGACGGATAGGTTCAACTAGAGTTTTTGTGACTGTAATATTGTTGACATCAAAAGAATCAGAAATTAACTTGGTGGTTAAAACAACCTGATTGTCAGCAGCACCAATAGAATTGCCTGTAGGGCTTGTTTGGGATGAGGTAAGGATAAAAGTAAAAGAAGCTAAAACTACAAGAGTAGAAGTAGTTTTTAGAAAGAAAAACAGCTTTTGCTGTATAAGTTTCAAATATATGTAATTTATAATTAATCTCTCATTTCTTCGTTGGCAATGCCAAAAAATATATTGAGACGAACGCGCGAATTATATACCAAATATGCAAAAATTTCAATAACAAGCAATCTAAATGTATGTAAAACCATCAATTTTTGACGCTTATTACATTATTTATGCTGAATTTTTATTTAAGGTTTCAATATCGATTCAAAACTCGACAACTAAGGTGATAAGGTTTTATAATCAGTAGATAAAAACCGGTATTCACTATAACTTCATTATACTTACTACAAATGTGGATCCGTTTTACTCCTAATCTACAATGAAATTAAATATTAATTCAAAAATAACGAAATATTTTCTTGATCATGCAAGAGTTACAATTCTTGCATTGCTAGCTTTAATTATTTTCGGAACTGTCTCATTATTGTCATTAAAGGTAACTGGTTTCCCTTCGCCCCAAATCAACCTTGTAATCGTTAATACCGTTTATCCAGGCGCTTCACCTAATACAGTACTCGAACAAGTTACTAAACCACTTGAAAACAGTATCAAGACTGTTGATGGAGTTACCAGCTATTCATCAACATCAGGAAATAGTGTTTCAACTATTAGTGTTTCTATTGATGACAACGCCAATCTTGATGTAGTTAAAACAAAAATTGATTCGGCGGTTAAAGGCATAGTTTTACCTGACGGAGCTAACAACGCAGAGTTAATAACTCCAAATTTTAGTGGCGAGGATTATTTCTTTGCTTTGGTTCGAAAAGATGGCACTACTAATAATAAAGACTCATTTAATGTATTAGATAAACTTAGAACTGATATTGAAAAAGATTCTGAAGTTAATACATTTAATGTCTCAAATGAGATTGAGAAAAAAATCGGTATTATAGTTGATACTCAAAAAATGTCAGCGGCGAATCTTTCATACTTAGACATTACAAATCAACTTCAATCATGGGGTTTAACCCTTCCTGTCGCACAAAATGCTGCATTAAACAATACTAAATATAATATTCTACTTTCGGTTTCAGGCTCAAGCATTGATGATATAAAAAATATCCAGATATTTTCTGCGTCAAGACCTGGTCCAGGTACAAAGCTTGAAGATATTGCCAACGTGGAATACCAATACCTTACAAATTCAGACATTAGATCAGTTTTAGGGTATAGAGATGGAAGTACAAAGGTCACAGATTCGGTACCATTCTCGATTGATATCGTTAATAATGTAGATCTAAATAAGTATGATCCAAAAATACAAAAAATCGTTTCTAAATATTTTGACTCAAATTCGTCTGAATATAGAGATAGTTCAGCTGAGGATAAAGCATTATTTGATAATTATAATTTAATCAAAGTATTTAGTGTTGCCGATAGCAATAAAGAGCAAACTGGTGAAGTAATTGCTGGTATGATTGGTGAAAAATGGAACGGCTTAGGACCACTAAAATGGGTAGGACTACTGTTTGGAGGCATTCAGCTTGTATTTATTGTGATGTTTTTATTCGTATCGTGGAGAACAGCGATAATTGCTGCTCTTGCTTTGCCACTGTCGTTTTTCTTCGCTGTAATCTGGCTTAGAATAACCGGAAATGATTTAAATACTTTAGTACTTTTCTCTCTTGTGTTGGTGATAGGTCTAGTCGTTGACCCGGCTCTTGTTGTTCTAGAATCTATTCAGAGGAATATGGACAACGGACTCGAGGGAAAGGAGGCTGTACTTGCCGCTGTTCGAGAGGTTGGAAATGGATTATTCCTTTCAGTACTTACATCAGTGCTAGTATTTGTCCCATTTGGCGTAGTATCTGGTTTTTTTGGAGCCATAATATCTTATATTCCTCTTACAATTATTCCGGCTTTGATAGGTTCATATATAATTCCTCTTGTTATTCTTTCGTGGCTTTCAAGCTTTTTCTTAAAAAAAGGAAAACATTCTTCTACAGTTGAAACTGAAAATTTATGGCCGATTGCTCGAGGAATGATTAGCATTAATGAAAAGATTTTAAATGCTCATGCAATTGTTAGATTATTAATTATCCTAGTTTCAATAATTGTTCCTTTTGTTGTTGCAGGAACTTACTTTCAAACCGGTAAAGTCAAGACGGTTCAATTTGCTCAACAGGAGGATAGTCAGTTTCTTCAAATTGTTACTCAAAATTTTCCTCAAAAAACACCAGCTGATTTAGAAGCTAATGACAAAGCATTGATAACTGAAATTATGGCGAATGATTCAGTTGCTCAGGTTACACCTCTTGGTCAGGGAGTAAATAATACTTACTATGTTGAATTAAAAGAAAAATCTGAAAGAAAAGGACTTACAGCATC
>JAYTAQ010000079.1:0-10818 GCA_043737415.1 bacterium | reverse complement strand
TGATGCCTAAAGATATTATAAAACCAGTTAAGCCTGGTTTTATAATATTTTGAAGCTTTTTTGTTTTGATTAAGTATATAAAAACAAATGCTGAAATTAAGCTAATACCGACAAATAAATAGGGTAGGGTGCTTACAATGATTTCAAATACGTAAAAACTTGAGTAAAAAAGTGAGATATTTATGATTAATAAGATCGTACTTATTAGGAGAGCCACAATTAATCTAAGGTGATTCATAAATATAATATGGTTTTAGGGGGACAGTTTGTTTACTAAAAAAACTCAATGACTTTAAACTTGATTATTTTAGCCTCTGAATCCTCATTGACTTTATCTCCATAGAATCTTTTATATTGATCAATCACGCTTTCTACAGACTCATATCCGATGAAATCATCCGAAGTTAGATTTTTTAAAGTTTTAACAAAAGCGCTAGTAATTATACCCTTTCCGAATTCCGTTATCTTTTCTCCAATTCTTGTTGAAAAAATAAGCTCGTCTCCAGCAGACAAATCTTTATCATCGAATAATCTGAATGTCGTTCGATTTGTCCCTTGTTTGATCATTTCTGCCATTTCAGGAACAAATTTTAGAGTTTTTGACATTGTTATTAAAATTATACTCTTTATTTATGTCAAAAAAACAGTTGCTGAGAGTTTGTGGGTATATTAATCAAATAATATTTTATTACTCAAATGATTAAGGAAAGTGGAGCGGGCAGAGGGACTCGAACCCTCGACCTTCTCTTTGGAAAAGAGACATTCTAACCAACTGAACTACGCCCGCTTAAAAACTTTAATATGTATTAAAGACTGACGTATTTTCTCAAAGAAACGGGAATTAATCAACTGCTTGTGGATTAATTCAAAATAAATCCATACTGTTGTCAATAATTGGAACGGTTGGTGCTGAGTTTGAAGTGGAAAGATCATTACTGAGGCTTAATTCAAGCTTTCTCTTTTGACCTAGCCCATCATTATAATAAAAATATCCATTTTCATTAATAAAGTCATACAGATCAGTTGTAATTTGAACATCCGAATCGCAGTATTCCTTTAGTTTTGCAAAATTTCCTTCTCGGTAAAACCTAATTGCATCGAGTCCATGAGCTATTTTACCTGCTCCTAGCGTAGCTTCTGCAATATTATCCAGTTTTAAATAGATTTTATGTTTTTTGTAGATAATCTTGAAAATATCGCAAATTTTGGTTTGAGGAAGATTAATAGGAAAATATGCTTCAAGTACAGGAAAATCGAACTCAATAATATTATAACCAATTATTAAATCGGCCTGATCGATAATATCTTTAAATTTTAATACATCATTTTCAAAAAAACCTTCAATTCTTTTCGTATCTGACCTGTAGTAAGCCATATATGAAACTCCTAACTCTTTATGATTTCCATCAACTTCGGCGAAAATCTTTTGTGATTCAATATCAAATACTACGTACATAATTAAAAATTAATCCAAAGTGCCACTGCAATAATTATTGCTGATATTACAAATAAAAAACACCCAAGAAAGCTTATAAACCGCCAGAATAATCCTCCAAGAAACCCGCAACCACGACCCCTGTCTCTATATACTATCTTTTCTCTCGGTTTTTCAGGTTCGACAATCGGAGTCACTATTGCTGCCTTCGAGAGGTGTTGGGGCTGTAGTTGAGATACTTGAGGAGCTGGTGACTTAGTTGCAGAATTTGCAGCATTGCTTGAAGTGTAGACTGGTTGATAAATACTGTTTGCAAATTCATTGTTTGATGTAGTACTTTTTTGCTTAAGTATTGAAGTTTCTGACTTTGATAAGTCTATGTTTGAATCATTGGATTCCATTTCTGAAATATGAACCGCCATTTGTCCTGGAGATGAGTCGAGAGTCTCTTTTTGTGGAACGACCATTTCCAGGTTTGAAGAGCTACTTTCAATTTCTGATTCTTTTGAAAGAAAGCTTCCTTTTGTGGACTCAGAACCTTCCTCATTATTCGATTTTACCTTTTGATCATCCATTACAGTAAAGTTTTGATTTCATATATTGTGCTGATT
Source organism: bacterium (assembly GCA_043737415.1). Lineage (GTDB taxonomy): Bacteria > Patescibacteriota > Dojkabacteria > JAOAGR01 > JAOAGR01 > JAYTAQ01. The sequence goes on along the minus strand of JAYTAQ010000079.1, from coordinate 8,772 downwards.
TAATAATATTTCCTGAATATTTATAATAATTTTTAGCATCAGAATTATCCTCAAAGCTCATATTAAACATTATAACTGTACTTTTTGTTATTGCTCCTGGTATTACAGAGAAAAGATAAAAATCGGCATTGCTGGTTGGTTTGCTGCAATAAGTAGTTCTAGCAAAGGTTGAGGGTACTTTTATATCGAAATTGGATATTTTAGCAAATGGAACTGAATTAACTTTATCAATAAAATCTTCAAGTGAGCTATATGTGAATAGTTTATCTTGAGTTTTAAGATAATTTTGAACAGATGAAAGTGCATCAGCCTGCTCATTATCAACGTTGCAATAGGTTATCTCTAGACGTGTCTTTGAGCCCATTGGTTTTGCAAGGGACTCGGTTACACTTCCAAATGCGAATTCATTTACAAGTTCAATAGGACTTGCAGCTCCAAGTTGATTTTTTAACTTTAGTAATTCTTCGTCGGTAAGATATTTAGTGACGTCCTGATAGGTTTGAGGATTACAACTTAGTACTTTATTTAATGTTAGTTTTGGTTGCGATTTTGAAAGTAAAGGGAAAAATGCGAAGTAGATTATTAAAATTGCTAGTATCAAACCAATAGGTGCTAAAATATTTGATAACCAGCGGAAAAGAAACATATAAACTCATTATGTCAAAATAGATTGAATCGTCAATCTTTTAAAGATTTTTACACTTCTCGACAATATTCAGAAAAGTTTCAACCGATTCGTCCTCTGAATCTTTCATATTCATTGTAAAATCTGTCAAATGACGTCGTCGTCTTTCTTCAGTAGCAAACTTGTAGCGCCTCTCAAATTCTTCTTCAGTTTTGACGTCAGGACTCTGTTTCAAGAAATCGATAAGTGCAATTGTATCTTTCACATCGATAAAAATACTTCTGGCATTAGGGTAGTATCGTTTGAATACCGGTAGATTTATTACATTAATGTATGTGAAAACTACTGCTCCATCATTTGAAGAAAGGGTTGTTTCAATCTCGTTTTTTGTTTTTCCATATCTAAAACCGTTTGAAAGCAACCTTTGCCATTCAAGAAACTTTTCCTCTTCAATCATACCGGTAAATTCTTCTTCTGATACAAAAAAGAAATCAACCCCCTCTTTTTCATTATCCATCATTGGCCTGTCTGTATGTGAAACAATTGAAATGAACTCAGGATGTTTTTCAATTGCCTTATCAACAACGATTTGTCTTTTCTTAAATCCAGACGGGCCAGTAATTGCGATTAATGTTGTGTTGTTCATATGACTAACCTTTCATCTCTAAATAATTTCCAATTCTACTTAAACACTCTTCTTTTCCCAGGACTGCCATTGCTTCAAAAAGTGGTGGAGAAAATTTTTCTCCAACAACAAGAAGTCTCAGAACCATGAATACATCTCCATGCTTCCATCCTAATTCATCGCCTAATGTTCTAATCGCTAATTCCCACTCTTTTTGATCCCAGGGAGTACTCAAAATTTGTAGGGTATCATAAAGTTTTTGGGATACAGAATCAAACTCCTTAATATCATGATTTGTAGGAGTTATATCTATGTCTTTTGCAATTGGGGGGATAATCATAAACTTTAAATACTGAAGGATATCTATAAACCTGATTACCCTTTCTTGAATTAATGGTAATGAATTCTTTAGTATCTCCTTGTTACGTAAAAATAGATCAATAAGTGATTCATCAAAGTTCGCGTCAAATTCTTTGTTTCTCCTGGCATCGTTTTCTAACCAGTTAATTGATTTCTCAATAAACTGACCTTTAGTTAGTTTTCGCATATGTTGGCCGCTAAACCAATCAAGTTTTTTTGAATCAAATCTGGCATTTGACTTTAAAACTTTGTCTACTGTAAGCCTGCTGTAGATTTCTTCTCGAGTCATTATCTCTTGATCACGATTTGCGAAAGTAAATGAACAAGATGAAACCATAATATAATTGAAAATCGCATCCGGAAGGTATCCTTCTGCTCTGTATCTTACTATTGATTTTGCCCCTTTCCTTTTTGCAAGTTTACCCTGGCCATCTTCATTCAATAGGTCGGAGAAATGTACGTACTGAGGCTTTTCCCATCCAAACATATCAAATACAAGAATTTGTTTAGGAGTATTGCTTAGATGACCGAAGCCTCTAACCACATCGGTTACACTCATCAGATGATCATCAATAGCGACACAAAAATTGTACATTGGCGTCCCATCTGATTTCTGAATAACCATATCACCCATAGTTTTTGTACTTACCTTCACATCCCCGTAAACACCATCATGAAAAGAGATAATAGTATTTTCTGGGATTTTAAGTCTTAAAACAGGTTTTCTACCTTCAGCTTCATAAATAGCTTGTTGTTCAGGGCTTAAATCACGGTGTGCTCCAGAATAAACAGTAGTGCCGCCTTTTGTCCTTTGTTCCGCTATCTGTGCCTCTCTTTCTTCTGCAGTTTCATATGCCTTATAAACAAGGCCTTTTTCAATAAGTTCATCAATGTATTTTTTGTAAATAGGAAATCTTTCAGACTGGAAATACTCGTTTTTTCCACCACCAATTTTTGGTCCTTTGTCGTAATTAATTCCAAGCCAAAGGCAATCTTCAATCATAGTGTCAATTGTTTCCATTTTGTTACGCTTTGAATCAGTGTCTTCAATTCGTAAAATGAACTCACCATTAACAGATTTCGCTAATGCATAGTTAACCAAATATGCCTTTGCATGTCCTAAATGCAAATATCCGGTCGGACTTGGTGCCATTCTAAAAACTCTCATGAATTGATGATAACTCATGAATCATCAATGGGCAATAAAATGTTACCTTAAAAGATACTAAAATGTATAATGGATAATTTTTTTTGCTGTATAATCATAAATATATGACAGATGTAATGCTTAGAAAAGAAGTAGCTGATAAACTACGTGAAGTTCTTGATCCTGAAATTGGCATGAATATCGTCGATGTTGGCCTTCTTTACTGGATCGATATTGACGCTGATTTTCTAGTTACTATCTCAATGTCTCTAACAACTCCAGGTTGTCCATTAACTGATTACTTTCTATCTGAAATTGAAACTAAATTAATGGATCTTGACTTTGTTGAAGACGTCAGGATCGATTTCGTCTGGATGCCAAAATGGGACATGGTTATGATGGACGAAAAAGGTAAGCAGGAGATGTTTGATAAGATGAGGAATTAAATCCCAAGAATATTAGATCTTGTATCAGCCATATTTAATATATATACAGCTTCTGCTTTTTTTTCGGGTATTCGATCTGACTGATGCTGTTTTGCCCAGCTTTCAATACCTTGATCAATAGTAATAAGTTCTTTAGGATCACTTAATGGTTGAGCATTTCCTGTTTGAAATGCATTGAATAGATCTTCTAATCGGATTGGTGATCCGGTCAGACTTACAGTTGCTGTTGGTTCACCAGATTGTATTAACACAGGATGAATTGCACTTGCAACAAGCAGACCAGATTGGGTAGTATAAATTATTCTACCTACTAATTGAGGAACTCCATCTTTAAACCCATCGGCTTTGCGTTTTTCATAGTCAGTTAACCAGTTTGTCATCAGAGCTTTAAGGACCATTGGCCTTTCATTCTCAGTGTATCCAGTTGGATTTAACTGTTCTTTTATAGCACGTAGGTATTCATGTCGTGGCCTATATACTAAAGCCTCAGTCAGTGTCATTCTTAAAGCCTTTTGCTCCGGCTGGCCAGCTAAAGGATTGAGTTGTCGGGCAGTAGACGCAAATTCCTGATATTTCATTTTACGTAAAGCTTGAGTTGTAAGTTGTTCCATAGCTATAATCAGATTAACAGATAATACTTAGTGTATACAAAATATAAGTATATATCAAATATGCATCGTCTAATTAAAACATTACGTCAAATCAATTTTCTTGGTAAAATGCGACGAATATGAAGCAAGCGTTTACATGGAAAAGTCTGGATTATCCAATAATTCTCTGTCCTCCAATGGATGGGATTACTGATATGGCATATCGTGACTTAGTCGCAGAGCAGGGAGGAAGCTCGGCACTTTATTGCGAGTTTATCAATGTTTTAGGAGTGATTTACGAAAATCCCAAGACACTTCTTGAGCTTGCTTACTCTGAAAAACAGCGGCCAATTATTGCCCAGCTTTTTGGCAATGATCCGGAGAACTTTTACAAAGCGTCAAAATCAATTGTGAAGCTCGGTTTTGACGCTATTGATATAAATATGGGATGTCCGGCACATAAAGTGGCTGCAAAAGGCGGGGGATGCGCTCTAATGGGCGATACCTGCAACGCTGGCAAAATTGTCGAGATGACTGTAAAAGGTGCAAATGAGGCCTGGAAAGAGCTAGGAAATAAAGGAGAGTACGAAATCACTTGTAAAATGCGACTTGGAGTGAACGATAAGGAGACTGTCTATACTCATGGAATGGCTATGGTTGAGGCAGGAGCGAAATGTATAGCAATTCATGGAAGGACATTAAAACAAATGTATACAGGAGAAGCTGATTGGACTCCTATTAAACACTTTAAAACCTTAGTCGGAGATAGAGTTAGGGTGTTTGGTTCGGGTGACGCGAAGAGTCTTTATGAAGCATTTGTTCGGCTAGCAACAACTGGTGTTGATGGAGTGATGATTGGTCGAGGTAGTTTTGGTAATCCATGGGTCTTTAATAAAGAGCGAGTTGAATACATGAAGGATGAACTGAAAAAGATTGGTTGGCCGAAACCAATTGATGATATTAATTCGATTCCAAATCTTGCTGAAATTAAAGAAAAACTCGATAACTACACTCCTGCTTTTGAAGACTTGAAAAAGTTAGTAATTAAACATTCCGAGTTGATGCTCGATGATAAAGGAGGCAAGGGAATGATTCAAATGAGAAAGCATTTAGGATGGTATTTTGGCGGTTTTGACGGAGCAAAACAATTACGAGCAGATTTAGTTCGGGTTAATACAATTGATGAAATGCGAAAGATTCTTGATGCTGTTAACAGGAATTAATTGAAAGCAAAGTATAATATTTATTATGAATAAGACAATGCCCTATAACAAAGTAGAATTAGCTCTGGTAGCAGGGTTTCTGTCTACTGATCGAGGCTCTCATCAAGGTTTCAAAATATTCGACAAGGATGTGAAAGAAAGTCGGGCCGTTTTGTATTCATGGGGAACTACGTTTGAAAGACCAATTTTCCATCAGACGATTAATTTAGGCCCACATTATTTCCACGAACGAAAACTAGCTATTAGTAGTGAAATACTTGACGGATTTGATGATTTTATTTTGAGCAATTCACCTAGGGTTTTGATGTGTCATTCGTTAGGAGCATGGATGGCTATTAATTCTATAAATAGAGGAAAAATAAATCTCGATACTGTTGAAGAAATATATACATTGCAAGCTGATATTGATATGAATTTTAGACTTACAAATCAACATATTTTAAAGCGTTTGAAGAATGGTTCGTTGAAATGGTTCAATTATTACAATAAATTTGATTCAGTACTTATGGCTTCAAGAGCAGCCAATAAATATAAACCTGCCGGAATGTTTGGAGCAATGCAAGAAGGTATAGTAAATGTAAGATATCGAAAACCCTTAGTGATAATGGAGTTGATACACAACGCATGTATGCATGACACTAAAATTCGATCATTAGTATTTGATTAATAAACATCAAATCTTGCTAACAACTCATTACATTTAGTTCGATCTTCTTTAGAAATAGAGAAAATAAAGTATGTTGAATTAATTTATCAGAATGAAAAAAAACTAGTTTCCAACTTCTTTTGATGTGAAAATCTTACTTCCTGATACATTTACAGATTCTCTAATCGGCATATTAATTATACCTGCAAATACATATGCTGACCCTTTTACCCAAGTTGCCAACTGATGAGAATAGAATCTACTCAACAAATCCCATTTAGATGACAGGTGATCGTCGAAAGGTTTTCCATCCTTTTTTCCGTTTCCATTTATTTGTTTCTCTCTCTCATACAAATACAGTAAATCAGAAGTTGTTCCATTATAGGTAGATTGAGGATCATGACCTAATTGAATTACCCAAAGTCATTATGGTTGCAGTTGAGCCCGGTGATAAGGCAATTTTTACTCCTATATTCCATTCATCTAAAAGAGTTGTTCTGATGCTTCCCCCATGGCTTTGACCATTTTCACCCCCAATCAGATTCTCAAACATTGTTTGCACACTATTTCGGGGTGGGTCAAATAACGGGCAAAACCCTGACCCCCGGAAATTCATTATTGCCTCTTTTCCATCGACTACACCCCAACTCATCTGCCAGATTGGCCCTTTCGACGGCTCTCGTTTTACCTCTATTGCGGATACATCAAAATAACGTTCACCTGATTTTTCATTTGGGCTACTGAAGCGTATCATAACTAATTACTTCTATGATTAAATTATAATTTTTAGAAGTATCTTAACTATTAAGTATGTATAAATTACTCCTCAAATTCTTCAGCCGGAAGATTGGCTATTAGAGCCTCTTCTTCCGCTACAACCTTTGAAAGCTGACCGCAAGCTGCCTGGATATCATCGCCCATTGTCACCCTGGCTGTGACGGAGATGCCTAATGCTTCAAGTCTTTGTTTAAACTTAAAAATTCTATTTCTTGAAGGTCGTCTAAAATCTCTACCTTCAATTGGGTTATATGGTATTAGATTGATGTGAGCTAGTTGTCCAGCCATTAAAAGCGCTAATTCATCGGCATTTTCATCATTGTCAGTGACATTGTCAATCAAAATATACTCATATGTTACTCTACGTTTTGTCTGACGTTGAATCAGACGGCAAACATCCATAAGCTCATCAAGCTTAAATTGTTTAGCAACCGGCATTAATTTTTCACGTAATTTTTGATTAGGAGCATGGAGGCTTATAGCAAGCCCAACTTTAGGGAATTCACCCCAGAATGTCTTCATCATAGGAATATATCCTGATGTCGAAACAGTTATTGATCTTTGCCCAATTCCGAATGCTTCAGGATTCATCATTAGTTTAACAGCTTCAGTAACAGCATTTATATTAATCATAGGTTCGCCCATTCCCATAAAAACAACCTTACTTACGATTCTTGGCTTAGTATTTTCTAATTCAAACTGGCTTGGTGTAGAGAATCTAGAAATAGTAGGATCTACATTTTCTGTAAGCCATTCGTTGGCAATCAAAAGCTGTTCAACAATCTCCCATGAAGTTAAGTTTTGCTGAAATCCCATTGCTCCTGTCCAGCAAAAGCTACAATTTACTGGACAACCTGATTGGCATGAAACGCAAAGTGTTCGACGGCCGTTTTCATGTATCATCAAAACTGACTCTATCGGCTTACCTTTTGAAGTAAGAAAACTCCACTTTATTGTATCGCCTTTTGCTGATACTTGAGTCTTGAGTGTTTTAAGTGTTCTAAGTTTGATTATCTTGTCTAGCTTGATGCGAAGGTCTTTTGGAAGAGTGCTGATGCTTTCAAAGTCTGGTTTTAATTCTTTAAAAATAGCGAACAGGATCTGACTTGTACGGTATTTAGGTAAGCCTAAATCTTCAATTTTTTGTAAAACATCCACGCGCCATTATAGCAGGTAATCGTGATTTTTTTTGATTCTTGATCACTAATGTTCCGTCTTAACATGATTTAAAATTTCACTCGTAATCCTTTCACCAATATGTTAAATTATAACGCAATTATTATGGCTTACGGTGTGCGGTCTGTACCGCAAAATATAATGTCGGTAGAGTTCAAACTCTTCGATTTCATGACGTTAAGACAGTTTATAATGACTTTTGTGATCGTTATTTTTTCAGGTTTGTTCTTCGTTTTCTTGCCTGGAGCTTGGAAGGTTGTTGTGCCATTATTCCTGATTATAATTGGAGGTGTTGTAATATTTGTGCCATTTAACGGAGAACCTTTCCAGGAGTTTTTAAGTAGTTATATGGAGGCACTGATACTACCTCAGCGAAGAGTCTGGCATAGAAAAGGAGTCGTTGTTAAAACTGCAAGAGAAAGGGCAAGGATGTATAGACTTGGATCTGATTATAAAACTGAAGATGAGGAAAATGCTTTCAAATTTGCTCAGCAGCAAAGGCAGATCCCTGAACAGCAAACTCTCGATGCAACTGAGCAAAAATTTATTGAAGATGAGGCGAAAGCTTCGCCAAAACCAGTTACATACGTCCAGCCAACTGAAAAACAAAATCCATATCCAATGAATTCCAACACTAACGGGACAAATGTCTCATCTAGAACTGTTCATGCATCTGTTGACCTTGATCAATTACAAAAACCTCAACCTATTCAACAGTCAAATATGCCGTCTGGGCCTTCTTCACAATCTCAGTTAGGAATGTCAACACAGCCAGTAGGTCAAATTGTCCAGCCTTCTGTGCAATCACAGATTCCCGCCCAGCAGCCTCAGCAAGAAACAACGCCTAAAAATCAGCAGCTAGTGAATCAGCCTCAGCCAGTGTTTATTAAACAGGAGTCTCAACAGCCAGCACCAGCTCAACCTTTGCAGACAGCTTTACAGGCTGAACTTCACCAATCAGCACAAGAGCTGAATGGAATGATAGCTCCGAAAAAAGATATTTCGAAAGAGGAGGATGAATTCGCCCCAAAAAACTATATTTTCGGTAATGTAGAAAAGAATAATGATGAACCAGTCAAAGGTGCTGGAATAGTAATTAGAAAAGGTGATGAAAACCTTGAAGTAGTTTACTCGACTGAGAATGGAGATTTTCAAAG
>JAYTAQ010000078.1:0-4443 GCA_043737415.1 bacterium | reverse complement strand
CATAGGAGTATTGTGTGTTTGTGTCGGCATCACCTCGTCCGAATCCAATGTGACTTGAGTAAGGTGCTTTATTGCTATCTATTTTTCCATCATTATCTACATCAAATGGTTCAGATGACGAACTCCCTTCAACCTGGGGTCCAATCGTTGTATTAAGAACTTGGTTTATTTTCCACTCTGATGAATATGTAAAAGAGCCTTGAGATGCAGATCCTGCAGGGAATGAATGTCCAGCACCAAGCGGTATTACTAAATCCTGACCGCTAGTTAATACCTGGTATCTCTTACCAAATAACCTTAGACTTCCGCCATTGTTATCATCCTGTCCACTAAAAACATAATCTTGCTTCGCTAAAACATCGGCTCCGAGTCTTGTTTGTTGAATTTTTCCAGGAAGTGTTTCTGTAATCAAATCCGCACTTGTATAAAAACTATTGCCATTCTTTTTTACCTTTATTCCATTGCCGTCGGGGTCAATGTAGGCTCCGATGCCCCATTGATCTGAATAATCCGTACCACCATGTCTATCTGAAGGTGACATGGAGTCGTAAAAATTTCTTAGTCGGACCCCGGAATTACCATTGCCTATCTCAGCCGTATCGGCGCCGTTTGTAGTGTAATATTCACCGTTAACGGTAGTATTCTGCCTGCTTCCAGATAATATCTTACTAAAATCAGTAGAACTAGAAAAAGTATCAACAAACTCATTACTACATTCTGCTGCCAGTGCATTACCTTTGTATTGGCTGGAGTTTTTCTGGCTTACCAGAAATCCCCCCATCACAACGGCAATAATTACTGATAGTAAAAAAGCGGGTTTGAAGAATTTGATCACTTTTAGGTTGTAGTTCGGCATGTGTAAAAAAGAATTAAACTACTGTTAATAATATTCATAATATATTACTTAGAATAATTATCAAAGATTTAATAAAATTATCAGCGATTTTCTACAGACCAACGTAGTCTCTCTGCACGTCTTTAGCAGCCTTTGAGAAGAGAGCACGATAGTTAAACATGTATTTAGCATCATAATCGATATAAAGGAATGGATTAGTAAAATCTTTAAAAGAAATAAGTTTATTTCTATTAGTATCGTTGTTAGTTGCCCCATCCACACTTTCTCGAACAGCAATTCCTCTTGATACTACAAACCCTTTAACTACGTTTGTACCCTTTGATTGATCAGAATAAAAATAACCATTAGTCATAAAGCCACCCAAATACATATTACTAAAGTTATTGGCGCTATCTAAAATAATTCTTCTAGGATTTGGAATCTGTTTTGGAGTTAAAGTTCCTTGAGCAACTAAAATTGCCAATGGGCTTGTAGTTGAAGGTATTGTTGGAACCTCAGATGATGAGCCGAAATTAAAATATATTCTGCCTTTATCTGTAACAAAAGAATTTATTGCAGGTGTTGTAGGATATTTCAACTTGTTTGAAGGACTATTCAAGCTAATCTGATTGGTAGGGAATGTAGCAACACTGGTAAGTCTCATTGTACAGCTTGGAGTACTACACCATATGACTAGGTCTTTTATAGATGGAACAGGCACATCAGTTACGTTATCCTTGATTACTACATTTGTAATTGCAGGATTGGTAATAGTTATAACAAGTGGAGATAATGCAGCCGGGATTTGGGAGACATCAATATTTAGAGTATTGCCTCCGAAAAATTGCAATGCACTACTTGGATATGCAAGGCTTGATGGAGTCATAGTATTAGTGCCTACATTTGCTTTATTAAAAGTTTTTAAAATATCCACCGCTGCATTTAGATTGTCTGCAAAATCTTGCATTACAATATCATGAGTAATACCGCTGGATTTTGTGATACTCGGGCAGAAATTACCGTTTGTAGATGCAGAGAAAGACGACAAGTTTGAATCACAAGATTGGAAAGGAAATAACTCGGCTGAAAATGAGCTTAATGATTGATTTAAATCTGAGTTCTTATTTTTATCAGAAGAGTAGTTTGAATCCTGTTTTACGACTCGCCAAAGTTTATTTGCAGATTGACTGTCTGTTACGTAGGAAGAGTTATCATTATAAAACTTACCTTCATTTGACCTAACATCGCCTCCTGATGTTTTGTAAAATAAGTTTGTACAGTCCTGAAATGGATCTATGTTTGGACTTAAAGTCATTTTTTGGACATTACCGGATACCAGATTATTCCCAGTTAAATCTTGAATCATTAGGTAGAGATCAAAACCACCACTTTTATCAAAAAAGACACCGTTACCATTTGTGTACATGTACTTATCAAAGTCCAAGGTGAAGGTCCATGTTGCATTTGGTCCAGGTGAAAATGAACCGCTGTATGTAGCCCCGAATGGTAAACCTGCATTCTGAGAATTAGTTCCAAGAATAATTGACGGAGTGGATTGGGTATTTGAATAACCAGCAGGAATAGAAGCTGCTGGGCTATTCCTCGGCAGTAAATAGGCTTTATTTAATGTTACCGAATTCCCTAAACTTTTAGTATTAATAGTAAACCTTAATTTATAGGGATCTTTAACAGCAGTGGAACATCCAATTGACGTTCCTCCTGCAGACATATTAACAATTGGTGGATAATTAATATTAACGGTAACTACACATGCAGCACTTGTTGATCCATTTGAAAGTGTTGCCCGGATTTGGAATTGAGTTTTAGGATATGCTTTACTAGAAAAATCTGAATATCTTACCTGGAGTTGTGATGTCGTACCAAATACAAAAGAATTATCAGCCCATGAAATAGTATTTGCTACGTCTGTGAACGCATACGTAACTCTGCTAAGTGGTGCAGAAACGTTAGTATTTAAAGTTAAACTAACAACATCTCCAGCATTCATCGACAATGCCTTACCACCGCCTGGCCAATACATATTTATACAAGCTAATACTGGAGTTGGAGTTGGGGTTAGGGTTATAGGAGTTGGAGTTACATTCGATCCGCATCCTACACTCCAAAATTGAAGAGTAGGGGTCTGAGTATAAACACTATTCCTGTTAATTATTGCTCGAAGCCTGATTTTTGAGGGTGCTCCGGAAAGGCTAGTTCCCGAAGCCACATTATCCAAAAAAACCACTCCAGTTGCGGAGTTTATCACTTGATAAGTGACCGTAGTACCTACTGGAATAGATGCTCCTGAAGTGAATGCCTGGAAACCAGATGCTGGTTTATCAATATCAACAGAATCAATTTGACCTGTTTTTGACCAATCAATCCGGACATCAGAATATTTTGCTTCAAGTGCAATTGGATCTTTAGAATAATCATTAAAATGCATAGCCGTAAAGGTAATACCAGTAACTTTTTCCCAATTTGTTACTGCACCAGGAATTGTTGCAGGCACAGAAGCACCTTCTCCAACACTCAGAGTGCCCGATCCAGAATTATTAGAATTAGTGAGATATTTAAAAGTAAAATCGCGAACTGTATTATTTTGAGGTGATAAATCATATGGATATGAGGTGTCAGCATTTTTAACAACTGCATATGTATTTGCTGAAGTATTAGTGTCAATTTTAAGGTTTGGGTTCCAGCTATATGCACCGTTTCTTAGATACATCTCATGCACCAAACCATACGATCCTGAGTATGATCCACCATCTTTAAGATTAGTGTATGGGTTTTTTGTACTACTACCATTAATCATTATAGATAATATCTGTTTACTACGAGTTGGGACTGCATCAAAAGCATTTTGATACTTCACCTTCATTACGAAATTTCCGGAATTAAATGTGTTTGCTGGAAATGGATGAGTAACCTGGTACAATCCTTTTTTATATCCCGTCACAACACCACCTAAAACCAGTCCGCGTGAATTATCACCACGCTGGTATGCAACTTGAGAATTTGGGTTATTCTTGAATTCATTTTGCCCTATAGCATTTAGATTCTCAATTACTGAATAAGGTATTTGGGATATTTGGAGAGGTGTAGGATTGTAAGTATTGTAACCAATAACAGTACTAGGATTACCCGATGTTATTGGTTTCCTGCTACCTAGAGCGTCTTTTGCAGCATTGTCTGCACCATCAGTTATATCTCCCTCAAAATTCTGAGGCAAGTAAATATTCCATACTTTGGAATAATCGTATCCATCAGGCCGTTCATTAGGTCTCATTGGATCAAAAAAATTACGCAGCCTAACACCAGGATTACCTGGTGTTATCATTGTAGTACTCGTTAGTGTGCCATCTGTTGTATAATTTTCTCCGCCGACAGTTGTATTTATCTCACTACCGCTAAGAATTTTAGTTCTTCCGGCGAAATTATCGCTAAATGAACCCACACATGCCACAGCCTGTGCACTTTCCTTATACGGATTGGTTTTCAAATCATTCTTTTGAGTAACTATAAACCCGCCTCCAACAACTCCTAAAACCGCTACAGAAGAAAGAATTGGTTTAATAACTTTGGTGAACTTAATTTTTAAAACGGGC
>JAYTAQ010000077.1:0-4445 GCA_043737415.1 bacterium | reverse complement strand
CAACAGGATCTTTAAATTTTATGTAAGGATTAGTGTAATTACTATAGCCGGACAACAAACCATTTGCCTCAAGACCATCACAGAAACTGTATGAAACGCTAAATATATCTGACTCATTTATTGTTCTTAAAGCAACTTGAGCTGAAATTTTATTCTGCTTTTGTTCCGCTTTAAAATTATTGGTTGTAATTTGAGTTATAAACGTACCTATTGCATCTGTCACAGACTCCAAAGCAGCTCCAGAACCTGGATTATCAACAATCGAAGTTATTGGATCAGAGAAATTACTAAAACCTACGTCCTGCTGAAGCCCTTGATAAATATTAATTCTAATATTCTTTCTCTCCATTGTTGAATTAATTTTTCCGGATAGATCAGACGCAAATAGACCTTCGCTAACATTGACAGCCGCACTTCTGCTCTGAGCAATTGCTTTATCAACACCTTTACCATTAATAGGAGCTAATTGCTGTAGCTCATCATCTGCCCACCATTCAACTGTACCTATAGCTCCTCTTTGCTGATCAGGGGCTCCAGATACAGCGGCTACAAATTCATTAACTGAACTAACTATGTTTAAAGCCTGAAAAAGTGCATCGAATATGGTTCCTCCATTTGAAGCTGCTACTTTTACATTAGGGTCGGTGCTTAACAGGAGTTGCCGCTTCGCTAAATCTGTAAATACACTCATCGATGTTACATTATAAAGACAGTCTTCTTTCAGATTATTTACATCAACTTTTTCATTACAAACAGTACTAGATGGAGCTGTTCCTTTAGGTATAGCAGGATAAACCAGCTCTCCTGGCAGTTCAACATATGATTTTGAAACGTCGAATTTTAGTGGAACTGGAATGGGAGCTAATTTTCCATTAAAGAACTTATCTTTTTGCTCTTCACTTATTCCATCAGTATTTCCATTGCTTACAAAGCTTACGTCATATGTAGGGGGTTTGAATTCGACATCAACAGTTTTGCCTATTATGTAGGGAGAAGAAGAGGAAGTAGGTTGTGAAAGACTTCCGTTAAAGTATTGATTAAATACATCCTGTGCGGAATGTGCTGGATTTGCCTTTAACACAACGACAATACCTAAAAAAAGTATGACGGTAATAATCAAAAAATTATTAACTCTGTAAAAGGTTTTCTCCATTAATTTGAGCTCTCTAAATTATATCCTTTAACCTTAAAATCAACAAGAAGAAATTGTTCATCATAAGAATACGCGCATAACGTAGATAATCAGAGGATTTGGTACGTATTTTGTTGACACTTCAAGGCGAGACTGTATATTATTTTTATACAGATATCCAATATCCTCATTGTCGAAATGACTTGTTGACCTATCCGACAAACAAAGCTCATTGCAGTGGGCTAAACAGACGTCGCGAAATTAACCGTACAATGTTTGTGTACGTGTAGTTAACAGATTTTATACATAACAGTTAATAACCTTGTTACAAAGAGGATTTGTTGAATAGTATATATTGTATAAAATCTGTGTTCATAAATATTTTATCGAGTTTTCTCAGAAACTCCGTTCTAATAATACAATAATAATTAATGTATAAATTTAGTTACAAAATATTATATTAAGCTTTAAATCGCATTTCGACCTAATAAATAACAATACAATTTATTAAATATTGATAGAAGTAGGTAGTAAATTAACCTATTAAAATTAAAATCTTCATAGCAAGCAAAAAGACACTGGATTTTACCAGTGTCTTTATTCGTTGAACAATTATATCAAACGTCTATTTCAGCCTGCTTTGCATGCATTTGAATGAACCTTTTTCTAGGAGGTACATCGATTCCCATTAACATTTGAAATACTTTATCAGCTTCATCAGCATCTTCAATCTGTATCTGTCTTAAAATTCTATTTTTAGAATCCATAGTGGTTTCAAGAAGTTGTTCCGGATTCATTTCTCCAAGTCCTTTAAACCGTTGAAGATTTGAAACTTTTTTGTTCTTCTTGGCTAAATCGATAATTAACTGATCTTTTTCAGCATCATCCTTGACCCAATAATACTCGCTCTTACCAACCGTCATTCTGTAAAGAGGAGGCTGTGCGAGGTAGACATATCCATTTAAAATCAGCTCTCTAAACTGTCTAAAGAAGAAAGTAAGAAGAAGAGTCTGGATGTGAGAGCCATCAACATCAGCATCGGCTAGAATAATAATTTTATGATATCTTAGCTTAGCTATATTTAATGATTCACCGATACCGCATCCCAAAGCTTGTACAAGTTGCTTTAAAACATCATTAGCAAGTACTTTATCGATACGTGATTTCTCAGCATTAATCGGTTTACCCTTCAGAGGCATTACAGCTTGAGTATGACGATCTCTACCTTGTTTTGCAGATCCACCCGCTGAATCTCCCTCTACAAGGAACAATTCTGAAATTGTAGGATCTTTTGAAGAGCAGTCAGCTAACTTACCCGGAAGACCAGCACTATCCAAAAGTCCCTTTCTAACAACGCTTTCACGAGCAGCTTTGGCTGCTTTACGAGCTTTAAGTGACAACAAACATTTATCTATAATAAGTCTTGCAACTTTTGGATTTTCCTCAAACCATTGAGTCAAACCTTCATTTAAAACTGTTCGTACGTGGCCAGCAACCTCTGTATTATTTAGTTTTATTTTCGTCTGTCCTTCAAACTGAGGATCCTCAATTTTAACGGATACAATTGCAGATAGACCCTCTAGAACATCCTCACCGGTTAAGTTTTCTTCTTTTTCCTTAAGAACCTGGTACTTCCGGGCATAATCATTAATAGTCTTTGTAAGCGATGTCTTAAAGCCTGTAAGGTGAGTACCACCTTCAGGATTAACAACAAGATTAGCAAAAGCTGTGATATTATTATCGATACTGTCGGTATAACACAAACCTACTTCAACCTCAGTTGATTCACATTGTGCCTTGACATGAAATACTTCACCAATAATCTTCTCACCAAGAACCATGCTTTGGATATAAGATCTGAGACCTCCTTCAAAGTAAAGGTGATAATCATGAGGTTCAGGAATTCTCTCATCACGAAGTATGAATCGAAGTCCACCTACCAGATAAGCCTTCTGTCTCAGGTTTGATAAAATTCTTTTGTAATCAAGGATAACTGATTCAAAAATAGTATCGTCAGGCTTAAAAGTGATCTTTGTGCCCCGCTTTTCAGTCTTTCCGATCATTTTAAACGGCTTTGTTACTACTCCTCGAGCCAAGCCGATTTTATAATGCTTGTTGTTTTTGAAAACCTCAACTTCCATCCATTCTGATAAAGCATTAGTTACAGTTAAACCTACACCGTGAAGTCCTCCGGAAACTTTGTATCCACCATCTCCAAATTTTCCTCCGGCATGGAGTAGGGTAAGTACAGTTTCTAGAGCTGTAATACCAGTTTTTGGGTGAATATCAATTGGAATCCCTCGACCGTTATCTTCAACACTCATAGAACCATCTGCGTAAATAGTCAGATTTACTGTGTCGCAATAGCCGCCCAGAGCTTCATCTATAGCGTTATCTGTGATCTCTTTAACTAATTGGAAAAGACCGTCAAATCCGGTTCCTCCGATATACATTCCTGGTCTTTTTCTTACAGCATCAAGTCCTTCAAGAACTGTTATCTTAGACGCATCATAATTGCTGGTATCTTGTTTTACTGCCATGTCTCTAAATGAATTTTACAATATTTTGAGCAAGAATGCAGGCTTTTTGTATAAATAGATGGTTCAGGATTTTAATACACAAAATTCTGTAATCAAGGAAAAATAAAATCACATACTATCTTTAGCTTAGTTCTGATTAATTAGCTGAATCTTATCTGCAATCGACTTATCCCAATTGAATTTTTCTTCACTCATACGACGGATAAGTAACGGATCACTGTTTTTGAATTGTTTAGGAGTATTGAGTTTAATACTTTCGGTGTTTAATTTTAAAGCATATGACTCAAATCGAAGTAAAGCTGTCACTACAGGAGTTTCCGGAGTAACTCGACTTTCATTGTATTCAATAAAAACTAAGTTGACTATTGGTTTAATACCTTCCATTTCCTTAAGAAAACTTAGTACCGACTCTTTGTTTCCCTTTACATTAACTTCAATAGAGCTTAAAACAGCATCAACATCCTTATCCAGTGATTTTGGCTGAAAAGTAACCTCTCCTGAAGTAATACTTTCAAAAAGTGCTTTTTCTGATCCATCTTTTTTTGCAAGGTTTGCCACCGAGGTATTTGAAACTCCATTATATACTCCAACCTTACTCTCTAGATTAAAGTCTTTGGCCTTTGTCTGAATAATATTAATAATGTCACCAAGTTTTGATTCAATAGGAATATATTGATTTAGAGATGAACTATAGCTCTTTATTAAGTCTTCCTGGGAATAAACTTTATTAAGATTACCTATACTTTTATCAACTATCAAATTATTCTTATCCA
>JAYTAQ010000076.1:0-1704 GCA_043737415.1 bacterium | reverse complement strand
ATGGAAGGATCGTTAAACTTTCCGATATCGCTGATATTTCTGAGGTTGATACGGTTAATGCAGTTCGGAGAGTAAAGGGCGAAACTATTGGTGTAATAACAGCAAAACCACTAAGTGATTTTGCTGACGCAGCTAATGTTTCATCGATTCAAAAAATTGTTATTGATGAGTTTAATAAGAGCTTTAAAAGTAAATATTCAAATGATTTAGTTGTTGAAAATTATTCAGAAGGTGATACTGCATCAATTACAAAATCATTCTCAGAGTTAGGAATAGCTTTCCTTCTAGCAATCATTTTGACCTATCTTGTACTTGTAATATTCTTTGACTCATTCAGTCAGCCATTGGTAATCCTATTCTCTATACCATTGACATTCCTTGGAATATTCCCTGCACTTGCAGCTTTTGGTGGTGGTCAGCTAGGGTTTCTTGAGATAATTGGAATTATTATTCTGGTTGGTCTTGTTGAAAACGTGGCAATATTTCTGATAGACGCTGCAAATCAGAAAATTAAAGAAGGTTGGGATGATAAACGAGCGATTGCTTATGCCTCTGGAGTCAGATTTAGACCAATTATTCTTACTAAGCTTACTACACTGGTTTCTACTGCTCCATTGGCCATATTATCAGAGCAATACAGATCCCTTTCTGTAGTCATAATATTTGGTTTACTTACTTCAGGTATAGTTTCACTGATTACATCTCCAATACTTTTTGTATACTTCAAAGGATTAAGTAGAGAGTTTAGATCCTACCCTGCATTAGGAAAATTCATCTTTATACTACTTCTTCCGTTAGCAATTATTGTAATGCCACTGTATCGATTTAGTACAAGATTAATGAAAAAATAATAACCATTGTTAAGGTGATAAGTATCACAACTTATTTCTCTGAAATCTACTATTATGTTCAAGACATATTAAAGATGACAGTGGCAGGCAATCAGGAACATAAACAAAAAACATTATCCATTCGCCCTTTAAGCGATGCTTTAATGCCTAAATCTTACTTCGTAAAAGAGAGCCGGAGCTGGCTATATTCTTGGGGTGGATTGATAATGATGATAATTATAGGCATTATTCTTTATGTGCAATTACTATTTATTTGGTACACAGTTGATTATTATCAAATTGGAAAATCGAACTTTGTAAACAGTCCTTCGCTTCTCCTATCCAGATTCTACGGTCAATCTGCCATTATTCTTTTCAGTATTGAATTTATTCTTGCAACACGAACGAGAATTGTCGAAAAACTTTTTGGAGGCTTTGATCGTGTATACAAAATGCATGCACTAGTTGGGAGAGTAGCTATGATGACTGCTATTCTTCACTATGCATTCCTACTCATAAATACTCCAATGGCTTATTTAATGGATTATATTTTACCTGGAGAAACTTTAGCTATTCTTTTTGGACAAATTTCATTATGGAGCTTTGTAGTCTTAATTGCAGTAAGTGTTTGGATAAAAATCCCTTATCGCTACTGGTTGTGGACCCACAAAACCATCGGAGTAGCTTTTTTGCTATCAGGACTTCATGTCTGGTTAGTCCAGCCAGCTTATGCAAAATTTGACGTTTATCACACGATTTTTGTAATTATTTGGGCTTTAGGAATTTTTTCCTGGCTATACAAATTATTTCTATATAAGTTTTTTGCTCCTCACCATAAGGCTACAGTTACAAAAATCATTCAGAATCATAATGT
>JAYTAQ010000075.1:0-1707 GCA_043737415.1 bacterium | reverse complement strand
CCTTTTTCAATTAGAAAATATGCCTTAAAAAGCTCATATGTGGTTAATAAGCCTCGCTTAGCTAACTTAGCATCATTTATTTGATGCTCCGAAAATGGGGGATTATTTCTTTCTTTTGGTGGTCGATATCTTTGATGATTTACAATGTATAGCCCAAACACATCAAACTTTCTTCTCTGTTCAGCTCTTCTGTACTTAATCTTGCTAATTTGTGAGCAGTTATCATCGGTCGATGTACCACCAATACCTTTTATCTCGACTACTAAGAATCTATCCCCACAATCTACCTGTAAATCTTCTTCACGTATTTCTGGATTCATGTCATCAACATTTATTACTGATGAAAATCCTAGCCACTGGAAATAGTACGCTACCGCCTTGACTAACTTGTCACCGGACTCAGATATCAGATTCCTTAGAAACTGATAATCCTTTTTTATTTCTGCTAATTTCTGATTACTAGTAGAGATGTCTGCCAAATATTGTTTTTCTATATTTTCTCTTTGAGTTCTAAGATCTATTTCTCTAGGCAATGGATAACTTCCATCATCTAGCCAGCCAAATTGACCATGATAAGGAAATATACTTGGGAATATTTCAGCCAAGTAACTATTAAAGAATTCTAAAAGAAAATCTTCTTTGTTATTAATTTGAGGGAAGACAAAAACTCCACCATTACTACCATGACCCTGATAGAAAGCAACTATCTCATTATCATCATTTAAAAGTAAAGGCTTGAAAAATGGGTCTTTCTCTTCCTTCTGTTGTTGTCTATTCCAGCGCTTGGGAGGATGAAAAACTAGCTCATAATAAAACTGGTTAATATACTTTTTGAGTATTGGTGTTACTGGAGTTAGCGTATCTAGTAGTTTGAATTTTTTTCCTATTTTATTAAAGCAGGATGGAAACCCCTCATAAAAACAAGTATTTGATATTTCTATAGCATTAGTTTCTTGAACTTGATATGGAGTAACTTTTACTGTTTTATATGTTACTAATTCCCGTTTACCCGCAAAAATAACAAGTATAGATTCTTTTTTAAAAAGAGACTGAATGATTTCAGAAAGTATTTTTGTCCCATAAGGTCTGGGATTGAACAATGTCTCAGGATACTCACTTAACAAAGCATGGATTTCTCTGCCACTGACATTTTCTAGATTAAAATATTTACTGTCATAGTCTATTTGCTTCTCTACATTCATATCAAGTACAACAATGTCATATTCATGCAAATTCAATGGAGCTGAATATGTTAGTTTCAGTAATTTCTGGTCTCCCCATCGCGTGTTAGGAACCCTAACATAGCTACCTATACTTCCTTCTGTACAACTATATGACTGATTTACAAATCTCTTATATGTTTCTTCACCAAGATCAAACAAACATATTAAAGGTTTTGGATGAACACTATGTTTAATCTCAGTTTCAGGCTGTTCTTTGATGCCTTTTTGCTGTTTGTTCTCGTTTTCTTGAGACATGCACTTTTCTTATCAAGAGAAATATTTCAATATTATATCAGTATATTTTGTCGATGAATATTATGCGAATTGAAATCACATTGCTTGTTTCGACGTAAATATTAGCCGATCATTTATCGATCATATAATTCTGGCTCAATATCTGGAACCTTAGCCAAAATCGCCTCACACTTAGCCCGACTTCCCGTCTTAGCCCGTTCCTTGAGATACCTCTCAGTCATCAAATCCG
>JAYTAQ010000074.1:0-10935 GCA_043737415.1 bacterium | reverse complement strand
CATAAACCTCGTTTTCAATAGAATATAAGTATATATTTAAAAGGGTCTAGGGGTGATGCATAAACTAATTCACCTTATTGAATCTTAAATTTCTCATTGGTAAAGCATCTCAAATTAGTTTGATACATAGGCGTAATATCGACAGCTGAACTAAAAAAAAGGACGGTTTCCCGTCCTTTTTTTAATAAATATATTCTATGTGACTAAAATATAGCCATAACAGCCACTTTATCACCTTTTTCAGGTCTAAAAAGAATAACCCCACTCGTAACTCTTCCAGCTTCTCGAATGCTATCAACACCTGTTCGAATACTCTGTCCTTTTTCAGACATTAACAACACTTCAGTGATAGTACCGTCAATAATTCTTGCAGCAGCGATCTTTCCGGTTTTTGAACTAATTTTGTATCCAAATAATCCTTTAGTACCTCTGCCTTTCTGAGGGAAATCTTTGAGTGGAGTGATTTTTCCGAATCCCTTTTCTGAAATAACAAGAATTCTGTCTTCTTTATTTCGAACAACGTCCATCATTACAACATTATCCTCAGGTTCAAGTTTAATACCTCTAACACCTCGTGAGGATCGGCCAGTTGGTTTAACCTTCAATTCATCGAATCTTACAGTTTTAGCGTTTGTAGACATCATTAGAACGTCAGAATTGCCGTTTGTAGGTCGTACAAAAATTAATTCATCTCCTGCATCGATATTTATTGCAATCAAACCATTTTTTCTAATACCTTCAAAGTCTGAAATATGGACTTTCTTCACAACTCCCTTTTTGGTAGCCATAAATAAATAGCTGAATGATGATGAGTCAATAACCTCAGTCACACCATCTTTTAATTCTGCATCAACAGTCGCTGCCGTTTTCTTTGTAGATCGAGTTAAAACACTAGTTACGATCTCACCCTGCTCAACAGAAAGAAGGTTCACCATTGGTAATCCTTTAGCCTTTTTTGACTGTTCAGGAACCTCATAAGCTCTTAAGGAGTAAACTTTACCCTTATTTGTAAAACATAAAATCTCAGAGTGAGTATCGCAGTACATCAAGTGCTCAACATAATCGTCTTCTTTGGTTGTCGAACCGATTGAACCCTTACCACCTCGGCTTTGAGCCCGGAATTCTGATTCTTTCATTCTCTTGATATAACCTGATCTAGAAAGAGTAATGATAATATTCTCTTTTTCAATCAAATCGACATCTTCAAATTCGCCCGGTAGCTTACTTCGAATCTTGGTTCGTCTTTTGTCAGCAAATTTGTCTCGAACGTCAATCAAACCATCCTTGATCTTTGCAGCAACTCGGAGTGGTGAATCAAGGAAATCAGTTAAATCGGCAATAGTTGCCATAACTGAATTGTATTCATCTTCGATCTTCTGTCTTTCAAGAGCAGCAAGCCTTCTAAGCTGCATATCCAGAATTGCTTGAGCCTGAACATCTGAGAATTTAAATCTCTCAATTAATGAACCTCTAGCATCTTCAGAATTCTTTGAAGCTCTAATAATTTTGATAATTTCATCAATAAAATCAAGCGCAATCTTTAAACCCTCTAAAATATGAGATGCTGCCTTATTTTTATTAAGGTCAAAAATAGCTGCTCTAATCACAACTTGATATCTATGTCGCAAAAACTGTTCTAAAAATTCTCTCAATGCCAGTACTTTTGGCTCATTATCAACTAAAGCAAGCATATTAAAGTTAAATGCTGACTGCATCTCTGTATACTTAAACAATTTGTTAAGAATTACATTTGGAACAACTCCTCTTTTAAGCTCTACTACAAGACGAATACCTTCCTTCGCCGTACTCTCATCCCGAAGATCTGCTATTCCTTCGATCTTGCCATCTTTGATAAGATCATAAATTCTCTCAGCAAGTCTAGCCTTGTTAACCTGATAAGGGAGCTCAGTGACTACAATTTGTGTCTTACCTTTATTTGTCTCCTCAATTGTAGCGATTGCTCTCATCAAAACCCTACCTCTCCCGGTTTCATAAGCTTGTCTAATATCGTTTATATTGTAGATTTCAGCAGCAGTAGGAAAGTCTGGCCCTAAAACATGCTCCATTAATTGATCGGTAGTTAGGTCAGAATGAAATACTGGATAAACGATATTTTTCGAAGCAATATCAAAGTCGACAGCTTCATAATAATTACTTGCAGAAAATTGTGAGAATTTAAACTCAAGATTCTCAGCTTTGTTACCTTCATCAAGCATTCTAAGAGTCGCATCCAAAACTTCACCTAAATTATGAGGAGCGATCTTTGTTGCCATTCCAACAGCGATTCCGTCAGCTCCATTAATAAGCAAGTTAGGAATGGAAGTAGGGAGGCAGGTAGGTTCTTCGTCCTCACCAGTGTAGTTTACTTTAAAATCAACCGTATCTTTCTCAATATTATCAACAAGTCGAACAGCAATTTTATCCATTCTACACTCTGTATAACGTGGAGCGGCCGGGCCGTCTCCATCGATAGAACCAAAGTTTCCCTGACCATCGATCAATGGATATCTAAGAGTCCAAGGCTGAACCATACGAGCAAGTGCATCATAAACAGATGCGTCTCCATGAGGGTGATATTTCTTTAAAACCTCACCAACGACTCCCATGCATTTTGAATATCTACTACCTGGCATAATGCCTTCTTTAAACATTGCGTAGATAATTCTTCGCTGCACTGGTTTCAAACCGTCTCGAACATCTGGAAGTGCTCTAGCCACGATAACGCTCATCGCGTAGTCAATGTAAGAATGTTTCATCTCGTCTGTAATATTTACCCTTCTAATGCCGGCGGTGCCGGCTGAAGGAACAATACCAGTAGGAGTCACAGGTATCTCAGCAATAATATTTTCGTCCATAAAATTGAATTCATTGTATTATAGAAAATTAAGGAAAAAGTTGAAAGCAGTGGGAATTATCATCTTGAAACAATAAATTATAACTGAAAATTTCATTTGTTCATGTGAGGCTAATGCGATACCATCAATGCTATTTTATAAGATCCAATATTTGTACAAGCTTATTGTACACTTAAGACCATGGAAGTAACTCTCAAGGGATTTTTGTCGATCTCAAGGTTTATTTTTAGCCTATCCTGGTACGTGAACTCTCCCACGCCCAGATTATTTATAGTACCACTCCACCCACGTGCCTGAAATTCGGTAGCATAGTACTTTGCCAAATCTCGAACTGATATAGCAGAATTACTCTGAAAGTTCATAAGATCCTGGGTTAATGCAGAAGTATCTTTATATTTTGTTAACAGCTTCTCATCAAATGTCTCTGTCTTGCGCTGTTTCAAACTTGGCGATAAAGGAATAGTTCCCATATATAGTTCTAATTTAGTTTCTCCAAGCCAGCTTAATAGCCAGTCTGACCTAGATTTTGAAATAGCATATTCATCTCCAATTACCATTGAACCAACTGAATCTGCTATATCTTCGACAGGAGACGACTTACCATAATCTGTCGTCAACTGATCACTGTTTAGAACCCATCGATTATCTTGAAGCTGCCATCCCTGAGTACTATTCCAATTTTGCATTATCGGCGAACCTTCAAGATATGTCGAAACAAACTTGTCTGGAAACTTATCAGTATTAAAAAACTGAGCAACATGTGTGAACTCATGAGCCATTACCCTTAATAATCCACGATAAGTTCCAGTATCAAAACTATCCTGTTTTTTAAATGTAACATCTCCGACAAAAATATAAGGACCACTTGTAAAAGCTACGCCCTCTGGATTTATATCAGTAAGAAAATTTTGAGAATCAAATTGAGTAGAAATAATTGCCCAAGGTCTATAATCAAAAAGCTTCTTAGGCATCATATCAATTGTAATCTTTAATAAAGCAATCTCTTGGTCACTAAATGATCTTTGAGAAGTGGAAATCAAGCGAACATCCTTATAAACTACCTCATTGGTAATATTCTTTGGTAAAGACTCATACCCTTCGCGGATTTTAGCAGTTCTAAGACCTCTATCTGCAAATTCTTCTCCAGTCTTATCAGTTTGTAGTCCAGAGATTTTACTTACAAAATTAATATCACCTTTATTAATAATATCCTGAACTCGCGGTCCAAAATAGGTATAGGTCGCGTAATAAGCACCAACGATAGAAACAGCATAAACCAACAAGCCTATAAAGCTTATGATTGGATTTCTTCTTTTAACGTTAGGCATTCTTCATTAATATAAATATCTTTTATTAAAGTACAGTATAAAATCTTTTCACTAATTAGTGACAAACAGGGTACACTACTTTAGTTTCGGGTATTTACCTCCATGCCTTCTAGCGTATTCGTCCAGCTCCGAAGCCGTAAGTATCATCTTTGGATCCTCAACTCTATCTAAAAATAATATTCCATCAAGATGATCAATCTCATGAAGTAAAACATGACTTTGGTAGTTAGTAACAGCAACAACCTGCTCATTACCCTCAATATCAATGAATCTGATCTGGCAGGATTTTGATCTGTTTATAGGAGCAAACAAGCTGCTAGGTCCAGCACCTACTGAAGCGCAGCCTTCCCATTCAGGAGTTGTTTCTTTTGAGGAATAGAGAAGTTTAGGGTTGATAACCTCAACATAATAATCTTTTATAAAGTCGTAATAGACAAAAGCTTTAACATTTAATCCTACCTGTGGAGCAGATAAGCCTACTAATGTGATACCATCCTTAGAATTTTTCTTCGCTAACATTTTGAGATCAGACATTAGGTTGATAATGTCGTTATCAATAGTCTTCACTTCTTTTGATTTCTCCTTCAATCTAGGATCAGGATACTGCAAAATTGTCTCAAAATGTTTACTCATTCAAAAGATTTTAACATCAACGTAAATAATAACCAACAAGCGACTAAAAACATATTACTGTACTCAAAGAACCCAGTCTTTAAATTTACTTATTTAATCTTCCACAAAAGCTCAAAAAGCACACTTTCCACTTTACAATTCGAATCAATCTTTCTAATTGCCTCATGAATGTGAACAATTTGTTTATCAGTAGGTTTAACAGCCGAATTAAGCATTTTATCCAATTGCTCTTTAACTTTATTTCTCTCTAGTTTAGACATTCCTGGAATATCGTCATATCCAAATAAATCAACAATTTCCACTACAGATTTTTCACTCTCATCAACCTCAATAAACTTCGTCTGACAGCGAGATTTAACAGTTGGCAGCAATGTCTCGATGTTCTTTACAACAAGAACCATAGAAGAATTGGATTCCTCTAAAGTTTTAAGAAGGGCATTCTGACAAATAGGACTTAAAGTATCAGACTGCATCAAAACATAAACATTTTCACCATCCAAACCAGCTGACTTTCTAGCCATACGATCATTAATCTTTTTGATTTCAGTAATCTTATATTTAATATCTTCAGGATTAATGAGCAAGAATTGAAAGTCCATTCCAAGAGTATTTTTAAAAGACGTGATCAAAGCTTCACTGGATTCAATATCATTAAGGGTCTTCGACACCACAATAAGCTTCATATGTCCAATTTTATACGAATTTTGGATTTAATAATATCTACATTAAAACTCAAAAGAAAAAACTCTATAATTCAAGAAAATTTGGTTATCCACCGACCGTAGTAATTTGACTAGAATATTACATTTCAATAAACTGTTTAGAAATCACTGCCCATATGCCCAGGAACTCTACAAATAGTATCATTGACATTCTTGTCAGCCAAAACGTTATTGACTTGGATAAGATTAATGTTGCACGAAATGAAAGTTTATCAACACAAGTATCAGTAGAAGAAATCATATTACAAAAAGGTTGGATTAATAAAAATGACATTGTAAAGGCAAAATCAGTAATGTATGGCGTTCCATATGTTGATGTTGCTACATTAACGATCGCTCCTGAACTTGCTACTCTTTCAACTGCAGAAGATGCTTTTCGTACCAAAGTTTTGATCTTTGATTCCTCAAAAGGCGTTGCAAAGGCTGCAATGGCAAACCCTCTAGACATCCAAGTTATCAGGTATTTCGAACAAAAACTTAATAGTAGAGTTCAGGTTTATATTGCTCAAGAGGATGATCTTTTATCTAAAATTAAACTTGTTTACTCAGGAAATTTTGATGCTGAAGTTAATACAGTTATTGAGGAAGCTGTTTCCTCATCTGATTTTGTAGATATTACCGAAGGACCTCAGGAAGACCTTAAATCACTTGATATCAATAACGCGCCGGTTGCAAAAATAGTCAATTTAATACTAGAAAGTGCTGTACACGAAAAAGCATCAGACATTCACATAGAGCCGCAGGAAAAAAACATTCGAGTTAGATTTCGCGTTAATGGGATTTTGAAAGAGACGCTAGCATTACCATCCCAAGTAGGACCGTCTCTAGTTTCAAGAATCAAGATTCTAGGTAAAATGGCTATTGACGAGAAACGAAAACCTCTTGACGGCCGTTTTCAGATCAAGTTTGAAGACCAACAGATTGACCTCCGAATCTCAACTCTTCCAACTGTTTTAGGTGAAAAAGTAGTTATTCGTTTATTAAGAAAAGATTTAGGAATTCTATCACTTGAAGATACCGGAATGAGGGGTAATGCGCTAAAAACTTATCTTGAAGGCCTAAAGTCAACATCAGGTATTATACTTGTAACAGGACCAACTGGATCCGGAAAAACAGTTACAGTCGCTACCAGCATGTTCATGCTTAATACTCCGGAGGTGAACATCGTTTCCATCGAGGACCCGGTCGAGATCAAGATTCCTGGGGTAAATCAAGTTCAAGTAAATGTTGATGCGGGTCTAACATTTGCTGCGGCCCTTCGGTCTTTTTTGCGACAGGACCCAAACATCATAAGTGTCGGTGAAATCCGTGACGGTGAAACTGCTCAATTAGCTGCTCAGGCTTCTTTAACAGGCCATTTGGTGGTATCAACACTACATACAAACAGCGCAGCAGGTGTACTGCCAAGACTTTTGGATATGGGTATCGAGCCATATATAATCGCGTCAACCGTTCACATTTGTTCTGCACAAAGATTATGCAGAAGGATCTGTAGCAATTGCAAGGTTGCTTATGAACCTGGTCGGTCTGATCTGCTAGAGGTAACTAGAGTATTAGGCGAAGTGAATGAATTTAATATTGAAAAATTTGTCGAATATCAGCAAAGATCAATAATTAAAGATATTACAATTGAGAGAGTAGACGAAGTAGTCCAACCAGTTCAAGTCGTAGTTGGTTTAAACGCTGATCAGCTTCAGGTCCAGGCTAATACTCCTCAACAAATACTTCCAGCAAAATCAGGTCCAAAACTCTTATTATTCAAAGGAAAGGGTTGTGAGCAATGCCAAGGCACGGGTTATGCAGGACGTGTAGGAATATTTGAAGTATTTAAGGTTAATGAAAAAATTGGAAGTCTGGTAATGCAGCACAGCTCAGCAGATACCATTGAGAGAGAGGCTATGAATCAGGGAATGATAAAAATGATTCAAGATGGATACTTCAAATGCCTTGAAGGCATGACGACCATTGATGAAGTTCAGCGAGTAATACATTCTTAACTACTAATCAGTTGGCTATTACCTTTGCTAAATAACAAGAAATATTTTAAATTGATACAAGGGAAAGAGAAGAAATGTTCGGAAGAAAAAACAGCAACGATCAAAATGACAACAGCACCACAAATTCTGCAAAAGATAGCAACCAAGTCACAGCAGACACAACAAACGTATCAGCAAACGGCTACGTGTCACCATATGCTACAGTTGCAAAACAAATAGAAACTCCTTCTCCAATTCTTCAACCTGAAAAGGATCTTTTTCAAGCCAATCCAGCGCCAGTTAATATAGTTCCAACTGGGCAAATATCAATTGAAGCTCCAGCTACTATTTTTACTACTAAAACTGACACCGACAACCTTCTTGACGATCCTATGCAGGTTAATCAAATCCTAAACGGCGACGGTACAAGTAAATACGTTGTCAATCAGGTGGTAGCAGCTAATTCTTTAGATTCTTCATCAAATCTGGGAATTAATCCTCTAACACAGCCGAACTCAAGCATTAATGAAAAAATTGATACAGTTTTAGTTCAAAATAAACCCGAAATATCTGAACCAGTGCCAATTCAATCAGTTGTTGAAGATAAAACTTTGAAGGTGCCAAGTGTTAGAGATTTAAACCCTGATGTTGATTTAGCTAAATCAGTAGCATCAGCTAATGATATTATTTTAAAGCACCAAGGGCCATTAAACATAAAAGACTATTTGGATATAGTAATTGAAAAAAATGCATCTGACCTGCACTTGACGGTTGGATATCCTGCTTCAATCAGAATTGATGGAAAGCTTCAACGAATTGGAGCTGAGCTTACATTTGAAAATGTTAAAGAACTTATTTATCAAACTCTTGGTAACAATCAGATAGAATTGTTAGAAGTGAACAAAGAAGTTGATCTGTCTTATGCCCACGCTGATAAAGCTCGATTTAGAGTTAATGCTTACAATGAAAGAGGAAACTTAGCAGCAGCATACCGATTGATTCCTACAAAGATCCGAACTATCGAAGAGCTAAATCTACCTCCTGTACTTTATGACTTTACTCGAATGACCCAAGGCTTGTTCCTTGTAACCGGTCCAACTGGTCACGGTAAATCCACAACTCTTGCAGCGATGCTTCAGGAGATCAACGCAAATTATTTGAAGCATATCGTTACTATTGAAGATCCGATCGAATATGTTTATTCAAAAGGCAAGGCCTTAGTTGACCAGAGAGAATTGGGACAGGATACTCATGGCTGGAGTATCGCTCTTCGAAGCATCCTGAGACAAGATCCTGATGTGGTTTTAATTGGTGAGATGCGAGATTTTGAGACAATTCAAGCGGCAATAACTATTGCTGAAACTGGTCATTTGGTATTTGCTACTTTGCATACAAATAGCGCAGCACAGTCAATTGACCGTATTATTGATGTTTTTCCTCCTTATCAGCAAGAACAGGTTAGAACTCAATTAGCAGGCTCTTTGAAGGGTATTTTATCACAACGATTAATCCCAACTGTAGGAGGCGGAAGAAAAGCTGCAGTAGAACTAATGATTGTTACCCCGGCTATCCAAAATCTTATTAGAGAAGGCAAATCATTCCAAATTGATAACATTATTTCTACAAGTTTTGATATGGGAATGCTTGCACTTGAGAGATCATTAGTTAAGATGGTTAGAGAAGGTAAAATATCAGTTGAGACTGCTCAGGAGTACGCTATACGACCGGATGAAGTCCTCAAACTTATGAAAAGTGGAATATAATTTGAGTTAAAAAGACAAAATGACTAAATACAAGTACAAAATTATTGACAACAGCAATCATCCCAGAGAAGGGGAGATTGAAGGAGAAGAAATACAAAAAGTTGCTGATTCTCTTCTTAGTCAAGGCTATACAATTTTAGATCTTAAACCTAGCAGTTTTAGTCTTGAAAAATTTAAAAATATTAATATTGGCGGAGTTCCATTTAAAGAAAAAGTAATTTTTATTCGTCAAATGTCTTTTATGATCAACGCTGGTTTACCTCTTACCCAGGCGCTTGAAATAGCTGCATCTCAAATCCAGAATTTTAAGTTTAAAGAGATTGTTGGCGAAGTATTAAAAAATGTACAAACAGGTCAGCCTTTATCAAAATCAATGGATAAATATCCAAAAACTTTTGACCTAGTGGTTCGAAATTTAATTCGAGCTGGTGAAGAGTCAGGTATGCTTGATACTATTCTAAGCCGTGTAGCTGATAATCTAGAAAAGAAACAGGAATTTGACGGTAAAGTAAAAGGCGCACTGATTTATCCCGTCATAATCGTGATAGCAATTGCAGCTGTAGTTGCTTTATTATTAGTATTTATGATTCCTCAAATGTCAAAATTGTTTGATGACAGAGGTACCGCTCTTCCATACGCAACACAAATAATTGTAAATGCCAGCAATTTCTTGAGAGGTATAGGAGGTATATTTACCCTATTTTTCTTGATCACGTTTGCTGTAGCTTATTCATATTACCGAAAAACTCCTTCAGGACGAATTGTCACAGATGGGTTACTAATAAAAATGCCAATTTTCGGTGACTTGATAAATAAAGCCCAAATCTCTTCATTTGCAAGCACATTCTCAATGCTGATAGGCGCTGGAGTTCCAATTTTGGACTCATTAACTCTTGTATCTCAATCAACAACAAATGTAGTATTCCAAAACTCACTTGAGGAAGCCCGAAAAAAAGTAGAAAAAGGTATTCCACTTTCACAACCAATTATTAATGACGATGTTTTTCCTCCTTTAGTTGGTCACATGATCAGAGTAGGAGAAGAAACAGGTAAATTGGATGAAGTAGTCTCAAAGGTTGGAATGCAATACGCGAGAGAAGTCGACCAGATGGCTGACAACCTTACCAAGCTAATGGAACCGATAATTTTGATAGTAATGGGAATCGTTGTTGCAATATTAGCAATTGCTGTGTATTTGCCAATTTTCTCATTGGGGTCGACTGTATCAGGTATAAAGTAAGTGAACAGTGTTGCAAAATATATAAAAACCTTTAAATTAAAGTGCAAATCAAATGAAAGAAATAAATATAAAAAAAATAGCTAAAGGATTTACCCTTGTGGAGCTTTTGGTTGTAATCGCAATTATTGGATTACTTGCCGCAATTGGAATTCCTTCAATTCTTAATGCCCAAAAAGCTTCAAGAAATGTAACTAGACAAAGCCAGCTATTAGCTGTCAGAGATGTCATGGCTGAGTATTACACTAAATATAATGTACCTGTTGATGTAACTGGCGTAAACACAGGAACTGGAACATCTGATCTTATTATTACGGCTAAAACCAGCCCGGTAACCTCAAGACAACTTCCCGTTAAAGCTACTGATGGATATTTATATAAACTAAATTCCGCTTGTCCAACTGGTGCGTCAACAGGTAAA
>JAYTAQ010000073.1:0-4503 GCA_043737415.1 bacterium | reverse complement strand
AATCATCGTAACCTCTGGTGTGGTGACCGTTACAATGATCCCAGTAGAGCTAAGCAACATTGGTGAAAACATAGTGCTAATTGTAACATTAAGTGACTTTACTACAAAATATTTAGACTTTAAGCTTTGGGTTAATTAGTGCTGAATCTAATTTTTCTGTCTTCTAAATGTTCATCAAAATGGCAGCTCATCATTGCTAACATTTTTTTTAATCAAAACCACTTCTTCATCAGCGATGTAGGGAGCTGAAGTTGAACCTATTTCCTTTTTTAAAGTATTAAATTCATTTTCAACTTGTGATAATCTACCTTTGCATGAAGCGATCAATTCTTTTGCTCGATTAAGTTTTTTTAGCCCTTCATCAAGATCAATATCCTCGTTCTGAAACCATTGGCTAATAGCCTCAAGTTCACTTATTGCTGATTTAAATTCAATTGTTTCTTTTTCTTTAGTTGCCATAATATTAATTTGATTTCTTTGTAACTGTCGACTCTAAACTTCCTTTAAATAATTTTAATTTAATTGAACTATTTAATTCAATATCATCTGCAGTTTTTACGACCTTGCCTTCAAAATTAGTAACAATGCTATAGCCCTGCTTAAGTTTATTATGAGGGTCGTTGCCAGCTATTAACTGCTCAATATTATCAATTTTTACTGAAGTTTGTCTCACAAGGTTTTGTATAGAAATACTTATCGAAGCTGCAGATTGGGCTATTTCAAGTTTGCTTTTGGCTAAGACTGATTCATATGTCTTTAGATTATAACCAAAATCGTTTTCGATTTTTTTTGTCATAAATTGAACGTTTTGCAGATATGCTAGAGCGTGAGATTGAGCATGTTTGACGATATTTTGCTGATATGTGAGCTCTTGCTGATAATTTGATAGCATGTTGTTTAAATACCCATCGATCTTATTTTCTAGAGCTAAAAATGACTTCCTGAAGTCCGATGCAATGCATCGTTGGATAAATTGTACTTTCTCACTTGCTTTGCTCCAGTTATTGCTAAGGATCTTCGCTGCATCTGTTGGTGTGGAAGCTCGAAGATCTGCGACATAATCGGCTATAGTTACATCCTGTTCGTGTCCGACTGCAGAAATTACTGGGACTCTTGAGGAGCGAATAGCTTTGGCAATTAATTCAGAATTAAAAGCCTGCAAACTCTCCAGACTTCCTCCACCACGGGTCACAACAATTACATCAAGTGGAATATTACTCTCATTCAAAACCCTTAATGCCTGCACAATACTATCAATAGCGTTCACACCTTCTACTCGGGCATCTACAAAGTGTATCTTTAAATTGAACGGTAAAAGATGTTTTTTAAAATCAAAAAGTGCATCGGCTGTTGAAGATGAAACTACACCAATATTTACTGGAAATTCAGGCACTTTTCTTTTCAATGATTCATCAAAAAGTCCCTCGCTATTCAGTTTTGCAACAAGTCTATCAAATGCAGTCTTTAAGGCTCCTTCTCCAACAAGGCTAATATGAGTAACTGATAAACTAAATTTTCCATACTGTTTATAAATCGAAGGCGTTCCTTTAATAATTACTTCTGTACCTTCTTTTAGCTCAATGCCAAGGTTATCAAGCTTGCTTTTGTGAATATATAAATCAAGTTTTGCAGCAGCTTTCGTATCTGAGATTGTGGCAAATACGTTCATTCCCCGAACACTAATTGAGGTGATTTCTCCTTGGATGCTAGGCTTCAATGGAGCTACAAGCTCATTTACCATATCCAGAAACTCAGATACAGAAAAAACCGGAGCTGAGCCGTCTGATTGAACAGGAGGTGAAAATAAATCGCCGTATGCGGCTGAATATGCCATGAAAATATAGTTAAAATATTATAGAGGATTTAAAGAAATATTCTTATACTTTTGCGCAATGACAATTTGTGTTATTATACAGGGCTAATCAATGCTTGGACGCATAGTTAGTAGTTGAAGTCCATCGAGCAATCAGTGGACTTCGCTTTTTTTGTTTAGACTAAATTATCTCTAAACCCCTTCTCTACCTTCGGAAGCGTATCCGGAACAAAAGAGGAACATGTCACTACATCAATTCCAAGACCTTTAAATAAATCAACTTTTTTCTTAATTTCTTCAGGTTCAATCGTGTCGGTTTTCGTTAAAACAATAATCTCTTTTTTATTGTACAGATCCTTGCTAATATCCTTTAGTTCGGAGCGCATTGTATTGTAATCTTTTAACAAATCCTCGGATTCAAGGCTAATAACGTGAGCAACCAATCTCGCAAATTCAGTGTGCTTAATAAACCCGGTTCCAAGACCTTTTCCGGAAGCTGTTCCCTCGATTAGTCCAGGTAGATCCATTAAAGTCAGTCCCGGAAGTCTACCAAGATGGGGAGAAAGTGTTGTAAAAGGATATGCCCCGACTTTGACATGAGCATTGGTTAAAGCGTTCAAAAGACTAGATTTACCGGCGTTTGGGAAACCGATGAACACAATGTCAGCAACCAGCTTTAGCATCAATGTAGCTTTGATTTCTGCACCTGGCTTTCCGGGATTGGCTTTGTCAAAACGGCCTTCAAATCCCCTACGAAAATAATGGTTTCCAAGTCCACCCTCTCCACCTGTAAGCAAAAGTATTCTCTCCCCTTTCTCCTTAATTGTACAAACCAGTTTACCGTTCTGATCATAAATTTGAGTTACTAGAGGCACTTTGATCGTTAAATCAGCACCATTACCACCTCGTTGATCATTTACACCTCCAACTTGGCCACCTTGAGCCTTGATTGATGATTCACCAACCATATAGTTTAGATCATAATAATCTGTCGAACCCTCTACGTAGATATCTCCGCCTTTACCTCCGATTCCCCCAGTCGGTTTCGGTGGCTTACCTCCGCCAAATCTCACTCCTCCATCTCCACCTTTTCCTGCACCGATATTAATTTTTAATTCGTCTTTAATCATTACTAATTAGCCTGATTATAGCTTAAAGTTACTGTTAAATCTTTATAACCTTTTTGCAATGTTTAATCCTAAATCCGGATATCTTCAATAATCAATTTCTCGCAGATTCCAAATATTGGGGTAAGTGATTATCTAAAATGATAATACAATTCTAATTAATATTCATACTGTTAACTGCTCTGCTGTTCGTTTTTTGTATTTAAATACCTTTGATAGGCTGGGCGGACGTATTGCCTCCAATCGAGTTTCCTCCATTTATCCAAAAGCTCTGAATCTGTTGAAAACGCTTTTATAATGGGTTCAATTAGCTTTGAATGAACTAAAAGTCCCTCTCGAGTTAGTTTAAATTCATTGTCAATTTTTTCTAAAACCCCATTCTGATGTAGTGAAGATAGTGCTGAATGAATGTTTCTGTGATCATCACCAATGGCTAATGCTATTTCACTCCCAGTTAGACCGCTTTGGACATCTACGAGTGCAGTAAGCATTTGTACCCTACGATATGATCCTGTTGGCATTCTTCCAAAAACTTCCGTTAATTCAAATGGTAATTCTCCACTTCCCTGCAAGTAAATTCCAAAATAAGCACATGGCAATGCAAAATCGATTCCGTCCTGAGTCAGTGCAAACATTCCATCTCGTCTTTCAAAGTATCCTGTATTACCCGTCATTCTAGTAGTGGCATTGGCGGAATGAGTGTCAGAAACTTCAACACCTGTTAAATTACTGAATTCGAAAGACATCTTTCGTGGAAGGGTCGGCCCATCGGCAAGCATAGCCGCAATAATCTGATTCGTAATCGAATATACTAAACCATTCATATACATCTCTGTTTGTGGAATTTGCATAAAGATGATTATATCAAGAAATTGATGCAGATTTAAATCTTGTTAATTATGCTCAGCTAACTATTATACATCCAAATTGATGTGAGACTATAATAAATATTGTTATAATAATTCATGAATAAAGTTTTTGGTAAAGTCGAGGCTGTTTTTTTTACTCGAGATGATACTTTTAAAATCAAAGTATCAGATATTAAAGATTCCATCACATCTGACTTTGATGGAATAATTGGCGATGGTCATGTAGGAAGAACAAAAATGACTAAAGGCTATCGTGAGCAGGAGGTTTTTGGCATTGGCAGGCCGGAAGGAAGAGTTAAGGTTGAGGTTATGAATTGGCGTCACTGGTCAGCAGTTTCTATTGATGAGTTGAGTATAATTGCTGAAAAAATTGGTCTAACAAAATTTGATCCAATTGAGCTTGCATCCCTTCTTGGAGCAAATATTCTCATTAGTGGAATTGAAAAATTTACTCAAATCACTATTGGATCCCTTATTGTTTTCCCGTCGGGCTGCACTTGGAAAGTTGAAAGCGAGAATTACCCTTGTGTAACTCCAGGTATTGAGATAAATAGAGTTTATCCAAATATTAACGCTGCTCATTTTCCAAAATTGGCATGGAATTTACGTGGATTAGTTGGTACTGTTTTTAAGGCCGGAGAGATAAAAAATGGTGATATTTTAGAAATTTATGTTAGATGAAATAAATTAAGTT
>JAYTAQ010000072.1:0-1732 GCA_043737415.1 bacterium | reverse complement strand
TTTCGTCTTAGAGAAAGTACTGTTAAGCGTTTTTTAGGTAATCCGAAACAAAAAAGCTCTTTATTTTGGTGGGCACTTCGGCTAGATTGGCTTACCCCAATTGGTTTACCTACTGCTGTCGAAAAAGATGCTGATGAATCCG
This sequence comes from bacterium, assembly GCA_043737415.1. Classification (GTDB taxonomy): domain Bacteria; phylum Patescibacteriota; class Dojkabacteria; order JAOAGR01; family JAOAGR01; genus JAYTAQ01. The sequence continues at coordinate 1,590 of JAYTAQ010000072.1, read as the reverse complement.
TCTACGCCTTCTTGCATCCCACGTTTCAGGAATACTTTGCAGCATTAGCGATCAATGACTGGGATTATTTCTTACCTCGTAATCATATTTGCTATCCAGTCAAAGATTCATCAGATCAGTACAAACAATACAGAGTTTTTGAGCCGCAGTGGAAAGAAGTAATTTTATTATGGCTAGGACAATCATGTGAACAAGTGTCACATGATTTAAAGGAATCTTTTATTGAGCAGTTAGTTAACTTTAATGACTACTTTCAAGGGCTTTATGCTTATCAAGCATATTTCTTAGCATCTGAAGGAATAACAGAGTTTCAATATACTGGTAGTAAGGATATTGTTGCTCAAATAGTTCAATGGGCGTTTGGTTGGTTCGACCCTAATGAAAGAGCTTGGAAATCTGAGCCTCTTACGCAGGGAAAAGCGAAGGCTATTCTACGTGAGAAGCTCTATAAAAATGCCGTAGATGAGTTAAGTAAGCTTTTATCATTAGCTAAAAGTCAGGAAACTCGTAAGGCTATTAGGGGAAATGATGACAATTTATATGATGAGGTACTTATCGGCAAAATTGCATTAGCGTTAGTGGAAGCGTCACCAAATAATCCAGAAGCAATGAAAGCTTTCAAAGAATTAATAGAAGACAATCAATCTCAGCTAAAAGAATTTTATCCAAAAGTATTGAATGAAAACAGTTTAGTAGAAGCCTTTAGACAAAATCCTCTGTTGACTGATCAAATCGAAGAGAATTTACCTTCTACTTCAAATATCTCTTTCTCGCTAAAGGAAGTATTAGAGTTGTTAACTAAGTTGAGTAATGTTCAAGACGGTGATCCTCTTCATTACCAAATCTTGTCAAAACTGGAAACTGTATCCATTAACAAACCAGAAATTATTCCTATTTTTACAAATTTTATACGCCAATCACTTATTTCAAATCAAAAGACTAATTATTACCCGTTGTTCGTAATACTTCAGTGCATGAAAAAAACTGCAATTCCAAACCAAGAAGCTGCCAACGTTCTTATGGAACTTATGTCAAGTAGTTTAGACTTTGGTGTTTATAGTTATGGGATTCAATTAAACGCTTTATCCTGTCTGGTTGCAGTAGGATCTGGTAATAGGAATGTATTAAAATTTCTGCTGAAATTAGTGTACATCAATACCGATTGGACTACTCGCGCCAATGCGCTTGGTTGGTTGCCTGGTATTTTAACTAAGGATTTGGTTGAATCAACTGTATCAAATTTACGCTTTATTCTTGAAGATCCTATCTTTACAAAAGATCGTGGTCTTTGTAGCAACTGTTATGGTGTTTTGTGGCACTGCGCTCAAAATATGAGTTATCCAGAATTTTATGAGGCTTGGCATAGTCCATTACCCGATGGTTCAAAACCTGATGCAGTGGGCTATGAGTGATGATGAAAATGTTGGCGATCGCCCAGAGATATCTAGGTCAAGATCCACAAGTGCAGCGGTGTTATTATTGCCACAAAACTGTAAAAGCAGCCGCGCTACAAGAGATCACTGTAACGGGCTGCCCATAGATTGAGTGTGAATGCTAACAGGGGTTAACCGCCCGCGATCGCGGGGATAA
>JAYTAQ010000071.1:0-1733 GCA_043737415.1 bacterium | reverse complement strand
GGAATTTGTTGAGTTAGAACTTCTATTGGTATCACCCAAACCATTAAAAAATGTTTTGTAGTACTTCCAACCTAAATATCCAACACTAGTAAACCCTATTAGAGCAATAATTAGTACAAAAAATTCGGCTACCCAAAGTGCGCTTCTTCTTTTCCTTGATTTAACATTTGACGGTTCCATATTCTCATCAATTTTAAATCTATCAATTTTATAAGTAAAGGTTTGTTATTATCAAAAAAAAACCTGTTGTAGAGCGATCGTTGAATTTAGGCCAAGACTGATTTCATTTTACTTTCATACTACATTACTTACCTTCAAATGTTTTCAACGCTTCGGCCATGACATTATCATCACCTTTTTTCAAAGCCTCTTGATCTTGCTTAACTTCAACATCAGGAATAATTGGATTCTCGTTGTCGAGACGCTTTCCGGTAGGCATTAACCAGTATTCAGTTGTAATTTTGAGAGCTCCGCTATTTGGCAGGTTATAAGTGTTCTGAACTGTACCTTTACCATAAGATTTTGTGCCGTAAACTTTAACTCCATTATGAAATTTAATTGCTCCAGAAAGGATTTCAGATGCCGATGCAGTACCACCATTAATAAGTATAATAACGTTTTTACCCTTGAATCTTGGAGATTTCTTTGTAGTTAAAGTATCATTATCTCCACGAACTCGAGATTTTTCAGTTACAATAACTTTTCCTGGATCAACAAAATCATTTGCAGCGTAAATAGCAGCATCTAAAAAACCACCACCGTTGCCTCTAAGGTCAACAACAATATTCTTATAGCCCTTTGCGACAACTTCGTTAGCTGTTTTGTCCCAAATCTTCTTCCAGTCATCAACTGAGTTCTCAGTGAACCTAGAAATCTCAATAGATACAGTATCTTTGTTCTTTTCAACAAGTCTCATGCTCTCAACTTTAATAGCCTGTCTGGTAATCTCTTTTTCAACTGATTCTTTTGCAATAGGATCAATAAACATAATCTTTACCTTAGTTCCTGCAACACCTCGAACTTTAGAAACAATCTCTTCAATTGGACTATTGGTAACATCGACTCCATCAACTTTTTCAAATATCCATCCAATTTGAAGATTAGCATCGACCGAAGGAGAATTTGGAATAACTTCCATTACAACAACAACCCCACCCTGATATTCAAGTCTAACACCTATACCCTCAAATTTACCCGAAAACGACTCCTGATAATCTTGGTACTCTTTAGCAGTAAAGTAAGTAGTAGCTTTATCACCAATTGAGTCAACCATTCCCTTCAAAGATCCATCAAAAAGCTTTGAATCTTCTACTTTTGCAGGATCTACATATTTATCTTTTAGATTAGCAACAATTTGGCTATACAAATTAAAATCATATTTAGTTGAGTCAATCTTACTTGAAAGATCAGAAGCTGAATAAGAAGTAATATCAGGATTCTGCTGACTACTAGCAGCACCTAAACGAATTCCCTTAAGCTTGCCAGTATCTCCTATATAAAATCCTAACAACCCTGCTAATACTGTAAAAAGAGTTATTACAATAACTGCGCTAACTAACCCATTTCCACTACCCTCATTTTCATTGAAAACATTGGCATAAGACGTTGATTTAATATTCGTTTTCAAATTCTGATTAGACATTGTTTTCTATATTTTTTAAATAAAACTCAAATACTTCCCGATTATAATCTAAATTTCCGACTAGTTCATTTTTCTTCTTAAAATCCCCTGA
>JAYTAQ010000070.1:0-1734 GCA_043737415.1 bacterium | reverse complement strand
CAAAGAAGACAATGAAATTTATATGTACTATGTCGGATTTCAATTAGTTGAAAAAGTTAAATTTTTAGCTTTTACTGGATTGGCAATTAGTACGGATGAGGGATATTCATTTAATCGCTATTCAAATGCACCAATACTAGATCGCACAGATAATGGATTGTATTTTCGTGCAGTTCATACTGTGATGAAAGAAAAAGATAAATGGCGCTTTTGGTGCGGAGAAGGTCGAAAGTGGCACTATATCAATGGAATAGCTTATCCATCATACGAAATTTGGTACACTGAATCTGAAGATGGCATCAATTTTAACAAGAGAGAACAGCTTGTCTTACAATACGGGAGCACTGAATACAGAATTGGCAGACCAAGAGTTTATAAAAAGACTGATGCCTATGAAATGTATTTTACTTACGATACCTTAGATAAGAAGTATTTTTCAGGATATGCACATTCTCTTGATGGACTTTCTTGGAATCGTGAAGACTCCAAGTTTACAATTCAATGCAGTGAAAGTGGCTGGGATAGTGATATGGTATGCTATCCATCATTACATCATACTCCTCATGGCAGTATGTACATCTTCTACAGTGGTAACGGAATGGGGTTGTCTGGGGTTGGATATGCCGAATGGACAAGCTGAAAACATCAATTCGCTATACTAATAAAAATTTGAGCCTGACATGACAAAATTACAATCTCGTAAAACAATCTCCCAAGATCAAAATAGAAAATTAATGCTTTCTTTATTTCAAAATACACCTATCCCACCTGATGAGCTAGCTGTTAACTTACAGCTATATATGAGAAGCTCTGTATTAGCTAAGCTTCTATATATCAATGAGCTTTACGAGCTAATTGTGAGAAGTCCTGGTGTTATCATGGAATTCGGGGTCTGGTGGGGAGCTAATCTAGCACTGTTTGAGAACCTCAGAGCAGTATATGAGCCTTACAACTACACACGACGCATTATTGGATTTGATACTTTTCAAGGTTATGCCAGTATTTCAGATAAGGACGGAGATGATCAACTAGTTTTTCAAGGTAATTACAACGTTACTTCAGATTATCTAAACCATCTGAAAGATATTCTTGGATGTCATCAAAATGAGAATGCAATGGGGCATATAGAAAAATCGCAACTCGCAATGGGTGATGTAATTGACACATTACCTACTTATCTTAATGAACATCCTGAGACAATAATTAGTCTTGCTTATTTCGATATGCAATTGTATGAGCCAACTAAGTTCTGCTTAAATTTGATTAAGCCCTATCTTACCAAAGGTTCAGTTATTGCAATGGATGAACTAAATTGTCCTGAGTTTCCTGGAGAAACTGAAGCATTTAGAGAGATTTTTGGTACAACCACTTTTAAGTTGCAAAAATCGCGATACTTGCCAGATAGAACATATTTTATATATGAGTAACTAATAATTTTAGGAGATATGAACAATACTTCGGACATTTTTTTAGCATGGCTCTAAGGCTCGCAGGGTAATAATTTGATTTAATTGGCTGTTGGCTAGAACGCTAACGTTAATTTAAATAAAGACTAAAATACTAGCTTTATACATGATCGGTGATACAAGGTTTTGAAACTATCCGAAGTATTGATGAACATTCAAAAATATAATCCTACTTACAAAAAAAAATGGGATGATTTTGTCCATCGTTCCAAAAATGGAACCTTTATGTTTTGTAGAGATTATATGGAATATCATGCTGATAGATTTG
>JAYTAQ010000069.1:0-1745 GCA_043737415.1 bacterium | reverse complement strand
CTGAATATTTAATTCATTAAAATAGTCGTTTAAATTAGATTTTGAGACATCAAATCTAAACTCTTTTGTAGTTAAATCACTGTAAGCTCGATCAATATTTCCATTCTTACCTTCAATAAAAAAATGATTAGCAGCCTTAATTGGAGATTGTGTACCGAAGTAGGTCAAACCAAATATTAATCCAAAAAATACAGTAGACATGAAGCAAATTGCAGCTACCAGTGCTAACACAATTAAAACTATTTTTTTTGTTGACATGTGATAATGATAAAGGAATTCAATAAAAAAACGTATCAACTATTAGATAAGATGTATGAATTTCATTTTTTAATTTTTCGCTTAATCTTTTGAACAAACTCCTGAATTTCCTTTAAATCTGTAGTATTTGATGACTTTAGTAAATATCTATCCACTTCAGACATTAGCTTTTTTGCATTAGATAGGTCTTTGTCTGCTAATTTATTAGCTTTTAACAACTTATTCAAGTCACTTCTGTACGATTTTAGACTTATTAATGCACTCTCTTTTTCCCTATTCTCATACATTTTCTCAACAGAATTGTTAATTCTTGCCATATTAATGATTATATCTTCGGCAAAACTCATAATTACATTATATAAAATATTGATCATTCAGCAAAATAAGCTAGTATGAGGGCCTTTGTACCAAATCTTAAAATAATAAAGATAAATCAATAAAAAAAAGACCACTATTACTAATGATCTTCTTTATTCTGGCTACGACCTATTCTCCCACAACAACTTGTCGTGCAGTACCTTCGGCGCTAAAACGTTTTACGACTCTGTTCGGGATGGGAAGAGGTAGTACCGCTTTGCTACAGTAACCAGAGCCTATTAATTATCAGCAGATAATTAACAAGCTTCAGTTACCGTTTAATTTAGTTTTAAGAGAACTTTGCAGTTCTCAAAAAACTGAATAGATATGTTTTCCCAGTGCAGAAATTTTATTTTCTCACTCTCTATAAAATTGAATACTCAATTAGTTTCTAATCAAAAATTTTCGATCGATTAGTATCACTTGACTTAAACCGTTACCGGCCTTACATCTGTGACCTATCAAACCCGTAGTCTGCGGGTGATCTAATGACGAAGATTCATCTTGGGGCCAGTTTCGCACTTATATGCTTTCAGCGCTTATCTGTTATTAGCGTAGCTACCCAGCTATGCCCTTGGTAGGACAACTGGTGCACTAGAGGCTAACCCAACCCGGTCCTTGCGTACTAAGGTCAGCACACCCTTCAATCTTCGAGCGCCCACACCGGATAGAGACCAAACTGGCTCACGCCGTTTTGAACCCAGCTCACGTGCCGCTTTAATGGGCGAACAGCCCAACCCTTGGAAGGTATTGCCCCTCCAGGATGCGACGAGCCGACATCGAGGTGCCGAACAGTGCCGTCGATTTGAACTCTTGGGCACTACTAGCCTGTTATCCCCGGGGTAGCTTTTATCCGTTATGCTATCACGATCCCATGATCAATGAATGGATCACTAAGTCCCGCTTTCGCGACTGCTCGACTTGTAAGTCTGACAGTAAAGCATTCTTATACCTTTGTGCTCTTGAGCGCGATTTCCATCCGCGCTGAGAATACCTTTGAACCCCTACGTTACACTTTAGTAGGGAACCGTCCCAGTTAAACTGCCCTCCATGCACTGTCCTCGACTAGGTTAACTAGACAGAGTTAGAATTAAAAACACATAAGGGAGGTGTTACATTGGCCGCTCCAC
>JAYTAQ010000068.1:0-1750 GCA_043737415.1 bacterium | reverse complement strand
TTGATTAATATTTCTCCCTCAGTAACTGGATAAATATTAGAAATCAACTTTATCAGTGTAGACTTCCCTGCTCCATTTTCTCCTACAATTGCGATCTTTTCTCCAGGCTTAATCTCTAAATTCAAGTCTCTGATCACAAATTTTTCTGAACCTGGATACTTAAATGATACATTGTTTAATATTATGCTAGGAGGAGCAGCAAGTTTCGGAAGTATTTGCTCTCCAGGCTTTATGACTTCTTCATAATCCAGTAATTCCCTAACTTCAGTCAAACGTAGGTTAGTACCCATAAAATTGGAAAAATTTGATGTAAACCCATCAATTTGATCACTTACTATAGTTATAGCAGCTACATAAAAAGCAATTTGTCCTACACTGATTTTTCCACTTCCGGCAAGCTGAATTATCTGGTAGATACCAAAGAGGACAACTGTTCCTCTAACAATTGAATTTACAACATCGAGAATTGACCATAAATTATATATTTTACGCTTTGCGGTGGTGTAAGTATTTACATAATCGTCAAAATACGACCTAATATAGACATACGCATTAAGCAATTTTATCTCTTTTAATGACTCTGGATGGGTTAATAAACCTACTAGAGCACTACCTTTGCGGTTTTTGACTGTAATATCTTTATCGAGCTGCCACAGCTTTGCAAAAATATTTTTGTTCGTAAAAAACACTGGAATCGAAAATATAATAAGAAGAATAACGGTCAAAGGGATAATTTTAATTAGAGGTCCAATGGCAAGTATTAATCCAAAACTGAGGCCGAAAAGAATAAAAAGACTTCGACTTGCGGTATCAAGAGTATGCGAGTTTTCCTGATATCGGTTAATATGATTTTGAATTTCTGGATCCTCAAGAGTTGCCGTAGAAAGGGTACTCAATTTTTTATGAAGTAATGCTTGAGGTATAACATAGGAAATATGATATCCAATCAGATTTTCACCATAATTACGTATAATGCTGGCGAAATTTGTTAATAAATAGTATCCAGAAAATGCAAGTATTGAATACATTACATACTTCTGATTATTTGCAGGATCTTTTGCAAACTGAATACTCCAGTCGATTACAAGACCAATTACAAAAGAACTTAAAAGTCGAGAACCATAGGAGTTAAATAGCCCGATAAGCCGTGCAACTGCCAAGAAAGGTACCTCTTTAAAATTAATAGATAAAACCCACAAGACGTTTTGAATAAATTTAGGGCGTTTAGTGCTATCGCTTTGCTTTTTCATAGAGTTTACGGGTTATTATATAAAGTTTTTTTCTGAAACTCTTTGTCCGACTAGGTCGGCAGGTGAATTTAATCCAGTTTCATTCAATAATGCGGCGGTAAGTTGAGGATGAACATCTTGATTCAAATATAGAATCTGTCTGGAATCAGGATAAAACTCAGTTTCACGAGCGGTTACAAGTCCTAAACATAAATCAGTTGCTATTTTTGGAGGGAAAGTTGTGTTATCTGGGTCAATTCCAACACTTTTAACCAAACCATCTAATAGACCCATAGGTTGGTAATCATTTATCAAAGATAGACGTTGGATTAAAATTGCCTCTTCAGTCCAAGCTATTGTGGGCGTCGTCAGACTATCAACATTTAAATCTGGGCGCAATATTTGAAAGATTCGAGTTTGGAGTGTTAAACGAAATCGTTCAACTAAGTCTTCATCTACAAGCATTAAGTTCCTGTCTAATCCTACTGCAAACTTTCTAGGCTCATCATAACCAAGTCTTG
>JAYTAQ010000067.1:0-1753 GCA_043737415.1 bacterium | reverse complement strand
GCTTTCTTTCACTTCAATTAATGAGTTATACTCTGCGAAGCAGAGCGAGGGTAACATTGCCTATTATCAAGATGTTGTAGAGGATGCTGTTAAGTATTTGAATGATGTAAAGCCAGGTAAGTATTTAGGGCAGGACAAAACAGAATCAGATGACATTAGTTATAGGATCAATGATTTGAAGAAAATATTAAATGCTTTAAGCAGTTTTGGTATAGCATCAGAGATAAATCATACTCTCAAAATAATATTTGAAAAGACAAAACACTTAATCGTAGGAAAGCAGGGTACTTTGGAGCAGCAATGGAATGAGTACGAGAGTAAAACATGGAACAATCTTGAGACCAGCCATGATACAATTGCTAAATTCTTTCTTGATAAAAATGATGTGAATATTGAGTCACTAGTTGCGGGTAAAACTAAATGGCAATTACCAGAAATCCAAACGGATTTGAATTTTCTTGTAACAAAGTTTGGTGAAGTTGCCAAAGTGAATCCATTAGAAAGTATTGATAAAATAGCAGCAAAAGATTTGACTGAAGCTCTTTTAAAGAAACAGCAATCTATTGAGGAATTAAATACTCATTGTATAGGTTTCAAAAAGAACCTGTTTGAAGCATTGAATATCAAGGTGAATGACTTTGAGACTCATAAAATCCCAATTGTAGAATCGATATTACAAACAACTCCTTCTATAAAAAAGAAATTGGATGAAATAAAGGATAGTATTAAAGCCCTAAAACTTGTTAATTCTGAAGATTATGGGAAGAAAGATTTTCTTAATTTTTTATCAAATGACTTCGATAGTTTCTACGAAATATATGAAACACTCGACTCAGCATATACTAGTATTTTAAGTAATACCGGGTTAAAAGAAAATATAGATTGGCTCAATGAAAAGCTTCAATCTTTGGATGAGTTAGAATTAACTGAAGCGGACCTAAAGGATCAGGCTAAATTAGTAGCATTAATGAAAGTTAATCTCATTAAAGTTACGTTATCTAAAAATATATAGCATGGCAGCAGATCATTTAAAAATAATTCAGGCGTTGGATAAGCTTAGAGCGTATAATCTATATGTTCATAATGACATTTTTGATACGCTGGAATTTGAAATTGAAAAATTAAAGAACCGGAAAGTGTATTTGGTGGAAACATTAGCAACTTTAAATGCATTGGTCGATAATGGTACGATGTTATTATATGGCGGGCATGGAGGAGGAAAGACTACGCTTTCAAAATACCTGGGCCAAATATTTTATCAGTTAACAGTTGATCAAATTGAAGACTGTATGCTGCGTGGTCATCCTCAGTTAACTGAAGAAAAGATTTTGGGTAGTTTAGATATTTCTCAACTTACCGGTAGAAGAGAACTTACAGGCGGCCGAAATATTGATGTAATTTGGAATAAGTTTGTTGACTCTCCTTGGAAAATAATCGATGAAATAAATCGTCTTACCCCTTATGCTCAAAATATTCTTCTATCACTTTTGGCAGAAGGGACAGTTAAGTACCATAATTCAGCAAAGGTTCTTCCTCCTTTCACCCTCTTTGCAACAATGAATCCTAAAGACGAAGGGAATGTAAACCTATCTCTTCCTTTTTTAGATCGCTTCGCATTAGCATTACCTATCACCATGCCCGATTATGAAAGTTTATTGACAATTGGTAAAAAAGGTAAAAGTTTTAAAACTGATTCATTGTCGAATTACCTCCCAAATTTTAATTTGGCTGAGTACCAGGAGGTCGTGAGAAC
>JAYTAQ010000066.1:0-4601 GCA_043737415.1 bacterium | reverse complement strand
CTCAAAGCCTTGAAAGTTTTAGTAAAATTATTGGAGTAGGTAGGGAAAAATTAGATAAATTCGGAAAACTTTTTGTTGAAGTTATCAAACAATATGCGGATGATAATGGAATTGAGGAAAAAATCATAACTAACATTAAACCTTCATCAAGATCCAATCGTAACAAAAAACCTAAAATTACAGCTACGTTCTTGAAAACCAAAGAATTAATTGATAAACAGCTTACTGTTTCTAAAATCGCCCGTTTAAGGAAAATGAGCGAGGATACTGTATTTAGTCATATTGTAAAAATGCGAGAACTTGGATTAGAGCTGGATATAGGGTATTTAAAGCCAAATCCCAAGAAGTTTCAAAGAATTAAAGATGCTTTCTACAAGTCAGGTGGCTCACTTTTATCTCCAGTAAAGGACACTCTCGGCGATAAATATTCATATCTTGATTTGAAACTCGCAAGATTATTTCTGTAATAATTTTTAAAAGGATATCAAAAAGTTCGTCAAATCATGTAATTATCACATACATGATAAGCTGAGTTTAGAGTTACACAGCAAGCTTTAAATCCATTTTGGAAGTGTTTCTGGTACAATAACCAATGACTTTCGCGGAATATAAGACTTCAGTAAAAACTTTCAAAAAGTCAATTCTTTGTTTTCTTATTAACGAAGATAACGTTCTTTTAATAATGAAAAAAAGTGGTCATGGATTTGGAATGTGGAATGGTTTTGGTGGTAAGTTAGAAGGCGAGGAAACTTTTGAAGAATGCGCTATTCGTGGAGGAAAGGAAGAGATTTCGGTTAACCTTAAAAGTATTACTCATGTAGCAACTTTATTCTTTTTTACTCCAAGTAAAAACAATGATAATAATTGGCTGACTGAGGTTTATATCATCAGTAAATGGGACGGGCTCCCTGATGAATCAGAAGCTGTTCAGCCTCAATGGTTTAATAAGTATTCATTGCCATTCAAAGAAATGTGGCCTGATTATATCCATTGGCTACCTAGAGTGCTCGATGGTGAAAAGATAATTGCTGAATTCTTACTTAATGAAGATATGGATATACTTGAGTTTGATATTCAACCGATGAAAAAGTAGTAATTTTAAGAATATTTATATTGTAAATAATGAGATAGCTTTAATTAGTTAATTTGAAAATTGCTATGCAATATTTTTAGCAATCCTTTAAAATAAATAACTATGATTATAGGAATAGATATCGATCAAGTTTTAGCCAGCACAATAGAAGTGTTTGTTGAATACCATAACGAAAAATATAAAACTTCATTAAAAATGTCTGATTTGACTAATTATTTCTTTAATGAAATGACAGGTGATACTCTTGATGGCTTATTTCTGAAGTTTGATCAGTTTTACGCCTCTGAATATCCAGATAAAATTTTACCCTTAAAAGGTGCAGTAAAATCAATCAATGATTTGATCACTAAAAATGAACACAGGTTATGTGTAATAACTTCTAGACCACTAAGTGTCGAGATTTTGACACGTAAGTGGCTTGAGAAAAACTTCGGTAATAATCTTCAAAACTTATATTTCGCAGTTCTTGGTACTAGTCGCAGCAAAGCTGAAATCTGTAAAGAACTAGGAGTAAAGATTCTAATAGAAGACTCATTAGAATTCTCTGAAGAATGCCGGCAGTATGGAACAAAAGTCCTGCTTATGGACGCACCGTGGAATCAGAAAATTTTAATTGATGGAATTACGAGAGTTTATTCATGGGTTGAAGTTATGGTAAACATTGAAACTATTCATGAACAATTCAAACAGCTTACTCCTAGTGAAGTTTAATCACACAGGCGATTTGACGACAATAATAATGTAATATTATATATGACTAAATTCGTATTAATTACAGGTGGCTCAAAAGGAATAGGTTTTGAACTCGCAAAACTATTTGCAAAAGATCATTATCATATTATTTTAGTAGCTCGCAACTTTCAAGAAACAGAAGCTGCAGCGATGGAGCTTCGAACTACTTATGGGACTGAGGTGCGTGCGATGGCAAAAGATCTATCAAATCCAATGGCTTCACAGGATATTGTTCATGAATTGGATCGGGATGGTATTAGCATTGATGTATTAGTCAATAATGCTGGATTCGCTGGATATGGCTTTTTCTTTGAGCGAGATATGCAGTCAGACATCGACATGATTCAGGTCAATATAACTTCCTTAACTACACTTACAAGATTGCTTCTCCCACAAATGATAAAAAAAGGCAATGGGATGATTCTTAATGTAGCGTCAATTGCTGCATTTCAGGCAGGGCCATTAATGTCAGTTTATTACGCTACAAAGGCTTATGTTTTGTCATTCAGCCAGGCGATTTCAAATGAATTAAAAGGAACTGGAGTAACGGTTACTGCATTATGCCCTGGACCAACAAGGACAAATTTTGATCAAAGGGCCGATATGCTTGGGTCTATGATATTCTCAAGTCCAGCAGTAATGAAGGCAGATACTGTAGCAAAAATAGGATACAAAGGAATGTTAAGAGGAAAGCCTATAGTAATAACTGGATTTAGAAATAAAATACTTGCATTAAGCACCAGATTAGTACCACGTTCTCTCTCTGCCGTGTTTGCTAGAGCTGCACAAGAGAAATAGCGAATTTCAACTTCTTAATATTAAGATTTATATGCGTCTGATAAGATTATGAGATCAGATTTTGTAAGAAAGAATACCTTTTACGATTCCCTCTATCTTAAAATCATCGCTAGCAATAAACGGATCATAGGAGGTATTTAATGAGACAAGAATAACCTTATCACTTTGCTTCTGAATCTTTTTAATCAAAGCTTCTCCATTATTTACGCATACAACTAGTGCTCCACTAGGAGCATCGTTAGCTTTTTTTGCAATCACAAGATCACCTTCAGTAATTTTAGGTGACATAGAGTTTCCTCGAGCTTTAACCATAAAAGCATCATCTGACTGAAATCCAATAAGTTGAGTAGATAAAGGAACCCTCTCAATAGGATCTCCGGTCAGAATTGAACCATTTGGACCACATTGAGCCATTCCATACATATTGATGTATGCAATCTTTTTTTCAGGAGAGTCAGTTAAAACTTGATAATCTTGAGGGTTTGAAGGATTTCGTCTTAAGTACCCCTTTTTCTCAAGCTGCTGAATGTGATGGTGAACTAAACTCGGAGTAGAAAGATCTAGCTCTTCTTGTAGTTCCCGAATTGTTAACGGACTAGTAATATTATCAGTTAATAACTGTAAAAGTCTTGCTTGGGTTGGATGAATTTTCATAAACAATTTTATTATCCTTTTTTGTAATCACACCTTATTTTTAGTTAAGAGATAAAATATTTCTCAACTTTTGGTGGATAACACTTAGGTATGCTATTACAATAACATAAAAAGCAAAAGTGTCAAGAACGACTTGACGTGTTCTATGATATGTTCTACTATCATTACAAGTTAATACTAATCACAAAACTATGAAAAACCTCAACTGGTCAGACAGAACAAAACACAATGCTACAGGTGTTTCATGCACTCGAGAAGTACCTGGAGTTTATAGATTAATTTATTTAAATCCTAAAGATAACAACTACTACGTCTTTCATATAGGACAATCAGACAATCTTAAAGTTTCTCTTGCTCAACATCTTCCCTGGAGAGAGAAAAATCCTCATTTGGCTTTTTATCTTCAAAATTACAAATGTTTTTTCAGAGCAGCTACAGTAGAAGCTCAAATTGAGCGAGATATGACAGAAGTAGCTTTATATAAATATTTCCTTCCTCAATGTTTGAGATTAATGCCTAACATCCAACCAATGAGTATTAACTTTGAATAATATATTTCTAAAACAAAAAAATCATGCAACAAAAACAACAACAAATTAAATATAGAGAACCAAAAGTTATGGAACATACTTTTACTTCATTTATAAGGAAATCACTTGGAATACAAAATCAGAGCTTCGAAAAACCCTCAATTAAGATTAATCGAGCGTTCGATAGCATAGGAAACGATGTAGAAACAATCGAAGGGCTAAGCCGGGCATTTAAATATTGTAAAACTAATTGTGCTGTTACTGCCGGTGACTTCCTCGAGTTTGTGATTCAGGCTTCAAACTCGGGTCAAGGAGATCTTGAATATGCTCTTGATGTCGATTATAAGAATGTCATTTCTTGGCAGAAAAGCAACAAACTTAATGTCAGGATCCTTGATGAGTATGTAAGTAAATTTTGCCAGATTCGAATTAAGGTTAGAGATGCATCTAGAAAATGGGAAAATATTTGTGATGATAACATGGTTATTTTTAGTTATCATGTACGTACTAATAATCTCAAATCGAACCCTTTTAGTAGATTTCACTAATTCAGAGGTAATCAAGTATATATAATTTATTTAGTTGGATTTGAAAGTAATGAGTCTATTAATCGGATTTCTTGCTAAATTCTCTCATATATTTAGGTTCACCTCTAGTTTTGGTTTGTTTTACTCTAACAAAGTACTTAGATGTAGGTTATTATTTTTAATATTTTTTAACCTTTAGTTTATAAGTCGAGATGGTTGAAGAATCAATTTAAATTCGTTTATACATATTGAATAATCATTTTTTGC
>JAYTAQ010000065.1:0-1774 GCA_043737415.1 bacterium | reverse complement strand
CTGGTTTTATCGTACACACTAGCTAATTTAGGATGATTACATTTACGTCCTAGAGCTTAACTACACAGAGGCTTTGACTGTTTTCGGAGATGTCTATTACCCTAGTCCTTACTATACGAGTTCACTAGCTCACTACAAATTAAAAAACCAATTTAGTAAAAATAGCAAGTACCGGAAATATCAATATCATCTCTTGATGGGAGTAAAATATTTGATTTTAAAAAAAGACTGTCCAAAACCAAATAATTCAAGGATTGATGATAGTTGTAATAGAATAAATATTGTGCTTGATGACCCTCAACAGTTTAGCCGATATCTTGATAAGGTCATCTCTACAATCGAAGACCTGGACAATACTTGGGGCAGTATAGAAGCCCGTGATACATTTAAACTTCAAGTAGTGACTGATGAACTGATTAAAAAGCTATTAGTCGCAGAATGTTAAAGTCTCATCCTCCTTAAAGATTGTCGCCGGATGGCTTGCCAAATTATTAAATAGAATATAATAGGTGTTATTCACCAATACAAACAGGTTTCAACACATGGATCTAAAGTTCATTTTCCAAAGAATTTCTCAACAGTTATTAGAAGACTTTAAAATGTCTTCTCAGATATCACACTCTGTTGTCAAAGGTGAGTTTCGAGAGGGTTATCTTAGAGATTTTTTAGAATCAGGTAAAATTCCTCCCAAATACGGAATCGGCTCTGGCTTGATAATTAATTCCTCAAATGAAGAATCTAATCAATCGGATTTAATTATATATGACAGAGATAAATGTCCAACATGGATGTTAGATAAACGAGTTCAAGTTTTTCCA
This sequence comes from bacterium, assembly GCA_043737415.1. Classification (GTDB taxonomy): domain Bacteria; phylum Patescibacteriota; class Dojkabacteria; order JAOAGR01; family JAOAGR01; genus JAYTAQ01. Next base: position 956 of record JAYTAQ010000065.1, on the reverse strand, counting down.
ATAGAAGGTATATATGGTGTAATAGAAGTTAAGTCTAGGCTTTCAAAAGAGGAGTTATTAAAGGGATTAGCACAAATAGAAAAGCTTAGACAAATGGTTCCGAAAGGTGCTGTTTCATTACCATTCGGAATTATTTTTGCGTATCAATTAAGCAATAATTCCCTAGATTCATTGGAAAAAAATTTGAGCGATTATCAAAAGGAAAAATCACCTTCTGTCTGGCCGAATCTAATAGTAGTGTTACAGGAAGGAATAATTTTACAGTTACGCAGAGGATTCGAGCGTATTTTAAAACCAGAAGATTTTGAACAATCTGTTGCCCCAGCAGCTTTTTCTTTTAAGAAGGACACATTGTTTGAGTTTTACTCTGCCTTGTTTTCTATATTATCTACTACTTATTTAGGCACTCTTGATATTGGTAACTACAGAGAATTACCCAGTAAAGTAGGACCGCATCTTGTCAAAAATCATATCTTCCATAAAAAAGATAAGAAAACTTATGCGCTGAGCCAAACCTTTATTAACAACATTTTTCTTTATTGCCAAAAACAAGGTAGTAAAACGCTCGGAGAGATCTTTATATTACAATCCGGTTCAATTCCGCCTGGTTATTTTACAGAAGATTATCTGCTATCTAAGTGCTATTACTACGATCCAGAAAACCTCCCTGGTATCCACCAAGTAAATGAGCCATATAAGATTAACGAACAAGGTAGACCAGTGTGGAATAAGAGACTGAAGACTCCATCAACCTACGTCGAGATAGATAATGAGATTTATATGTTTCCTGAAGTATATGTCTGGGATGATGAAGCAAATAATTTGACGGAGTTTGTAGGGAAAGATTTAGAAAGTTGACGAGGCGAGGCTTATGTGTAGTGAGGCAGGCAAGATACCTGCCCCAAACTATCCTATTCTACCCCCTCAATCCGGTCTTCCACCTCCTGATAAAGTTC
>JAYTAQ010000064.1:0-4626 GCA_043737415.1 bacterium | reverse complement strand
TTAAATTAATGTTAAAACCCGCTTTGAGTTGCAAAAGTATGCCTGCCACAGCAACTAAATAGTAAGCTGCAAATAGTTTAATTACTCTAGCTTTACCTTTTTTGTCCTCATCCTCATTAAAATCCTTAGAAATAGTAGAAAAATAGATAGAAATTCCAAATACAAAAAGGAATATAATAAAACACACAGCATCACCCCAACTTCTTATAAAATTCCAAAAACTATTTTCATTGTTGCTTAGAAACCAGACAGTATGAGACGCAACCATTAGAAATACGGCAACTCCTCTTAATGTATCAACTGAAAAGTCTCTTTTATTCATAATAATTATTTCTTCTTGGAAAACTCTTTGATTTCTTCATCCTCAAACCCTTTTAAAAAGATTTCCGTTTTTAATTCGATTCCGTACATTTCTAGTGTACAATCATAGATTTTTTTCATTACATTTAGGTATTCAGTTGCTGAGGCATTTCCGCAGTTTACAATAAAATTATTTGATTTTGGAAAAATCAGTGCATCCCCACACCGGAATCCTGAAAGATTTAATTTATGTTCAACTAAAAAACCTATGCTAGGTGTTGGAAAGCCTAACTGTAATTGAACTTCAGGTTCCAGATTGTGAAAAACCGATCCTAATGATTTTTTGGGTTGAGTTCTTTTTCTTTTTGCCCATTCAGCTACAACAAACTTTGCTCTTTCCTTATCTCCAAGTTTTAAATTAAAGGTTGCTGATAGAATCACGTCTCCACTATTTTGAAATCTAGTTTTATTGTAGCCTACTTCTAGTTCTTCCTTTCTCAATATTTTATGTTCTCCTATTTGAGTTATGATTTCAACCTCTTCTAAAAAAGAAGAAAGAAGTTTTGGCCCTCCGTGAATATTGTTTACTACGGACGCTCCAATCGTACCTGGAATACCGCTAAAACATTGAAATCCAGTTATTCCATTTGAAATAAGGTGCATCATAACTGGTTGCAATGAAAGACCGGCATCTAATTTTACTTGTACATCTTCAGCGTTTGATTCATCAGTATCGAGATCTTTAAAGTCGATACCTCTGAAAGTACCTTCTAAATCATCACTACTATGCCTTCCCTCATTAAATACATGTTCTTCTCCAAAACTCTCATTTTTTAAGGATTTTCCAGCGATTCCCGATCCTAATATCTCTATCTGATTCGTTTTAACTTTGATTACAGCGCAATCAAGCCCTCGATCAGAGATAAGGCTGTTTGCACCTAACCCGATTAGGTCAAAAGCCTTGCCGTCTTTTATAAATCTGGAAACAATGCTTTTAAGCTCGTCGGTCGTCTCAACCTCGATAAATTCTTTAGTTAGACCTCCGATTTTTACCCAGGAAGCATTTTTTAATTCGAAATTAGTGTATGTTTTCATAAACCGGACCTGTATATATTGTAGGATACCAAAACTGTAGAAAAAATTGTAAATCTTCATATTATATCAATTGATTAACAGGCATAATTTTACTATCCTATTGCATGGGTTTAATGAAATCAGCACCAAAGGTTGCTTCTTCAGTATGCAAAGCAATCATTCTAGGCGGAGAAGCTGGTGAAGGAGTTAAATCTGCCGGCCAAATTTTAGCTTTATCATTGATAAAAACAGGCAATAATGTTTTTGTTTATGACGAATACCCATCCTTGATCAGAGGTGGTCACAATAGCGTGAATGTAACATACTCACCTGATCCTGTTTACGCTGCAAATCGCGAAATAGACATATTAGTTTGTTTGAACCGCGAAACTTTCGATGAGCATAAGAAAGATCTTATTGCAGGGTCAATTGTTTTATATGATCAACACCAGTTTAAAATAGATAATGAGGACCTAGCTGACTGTCCTTGCGAGTTAGTTGAAGTGCCAGTTCTTGATATTTTAAAAAGAACGAAGCTTAATCATATTACTAAAAATACTATAATGGTTGCTGCTGCACTTTGTGTAGCCGGAGTCGATAAAGACCTTGTTAAAAAGGTTTTGACTAAGACTTTCAAGAAGAAACTTGAGGTTTTAGAGATGAATTATTTAGCTATAGAAGAAGGATATGATAATTCTATAGAGTATTTTGGAATAAAAAAATTTGAGAAAAATAGAGAAACAGAAAAGAAAATTTTAAAGACTAAAAAATACCTTATGGATGGTAATCAATCTCTTAGTATGGGATCGATAAGAGCTGGTATACAGTTTTATGCCGCTTACCCGATGACTCCTGCTTCAACAATTCTTGATTTTATGTCAGCCAACTTTCGAGAATATGATTTTGTAGTTAAACAGGTCGAGGATGAAATTGCTGCTATAAATATGGCAATAGGAGCTGCTTTCGCTGGAGCTAGATCAATGGTTGGTACAGCAGGTGGTGGATTCAGCCTTATGGTTGAGGGATTGGGACTCGCAGCAATTACTGAAACTCCTTTGGTAATTGTAATTGCACAGCGACCGGGACCTGCAACAGGACTCCCTACCTGGACTGGTCAGGGTGATCTAATGTTTGCTCTTCATGCATCCCAGGATGAATTTCCAAGAATTGTTCTTACTCCAACTGATGCTGAGGAATGTTTTACGATGGCATTTGAATCATTCAATTTAGCCGAGAAGTATCAACTACCTGTAATAATAATGACTGACAGATATATGGCTGAATCAATGCACTTAATAAGTATTGATGTAAAGAAAAACAGCAAAATTGATCGAGGACTGTTGATGACTGATAGATTGCTTAACCGTATACCAGATTTTAACAGATTTGAATTTACAGCCAGTGGTATATCTCCTAGAAGCATACCGGGGCAAAAAAATGGGATTTTCCTTGCAAACAGCGATGAGGGTGATACAAAAGGGTATACAAATGAAACTTCGGAAAACCGTATTAATAAAATGAAAAAGCGTTTCAAAAAGGTTGAACTTATAAAGAAAGATATGCCGGAATTAAACGTGTACGGTGATATTAGAGCAAAAACATGTCTCATGACGTGGGGAAGTACCAAAGGACCAGCGCTAGAGGCCATGAGACGGCTTCAATCAATGGGTATTTCAACTAAGCTTTTGGCATTAAACTATATTGAACCTTTTCCAACTGAAGAAATCGAAAAGTTTATAAAATCATCAAAAAAGACTGTTCTTATCGAGGGTAACTATACTTCCCAGTTAGGCAAATTGATAACTATGAATACAGGTTACGATATTGAGCATAAACTACTTAAATATGACGGAAGACCGATTTATCCAGACGAAATAGTTAACTTCGTTAGCAAATTATAATGAAAACTATACAAAAAAGAGATGACTATAATTCCTCGCATAATTGCACCTGGTGCCCGGGCTGCGGTAATTTTGCAATATGGTACATGCTCAAACAGGCATTGCTTGAACTTGAATTACAGCCTCATGAAGTAGTTATGGTTTACGGTGTTGGATGCTCTGGAAATGGTTCAAACTTTACAGAAATCTATGGTTTTCATGGCCTGCATGGAAGAGCACTACCAGTTGCTCAAGGAATAAAATTAGTGAACAAAGCTTTAAAAGTAATAGTAATCGGAGGAGACGGGGATGGGATGGGACTTGGCATTGGGCACTTCATTCACGCCTGCAGAAGAAACCTTGATATCACTTATATTTTACATGACAATCAAATTTACGGCCTCACAACTGGACAAGCATCACCAAGGTCAGACAAAGGTTTTGTCACAAAAACCTCTCTAGAAGGCACAATCGAAGATCCGGTTAATCCAATTACAATTGCATTAAGTGCAAATGCCTCTCATATATCTCGATCATTCAGTGGTAGTCCTCACCATTTAAAAGATACGTTAAAAAAAGCTATACAACATAAAGGTTTCTCTTTTGTTGACGTTATGCAGCCATGTATTACTTTTAATAAGCAGAATACTTACGCCTGGTATACGGATCGTGTCTATAATCTTGAGGAAGAAACTGGATATGATTATACCGACAGGTCTCAGGCATGGGAAAAGGCCAATCAATGGGGTGAAAAAATTCCTATGGGAACTTTTTACAAACAAGATAGACCAACCTATGAGGATTTAATGGATTTGAAAACAACACCGGTCGAAAAAGAATTATCTGAAGCAATCGATATAAAGTCTCTCTTAAAGAAGTACCAGGTTTAATCTTTCATTGATTTTATGAAAACTTGTTTATAAATTAATATCTTGCGCTATTGTACAAGCCAATCCTGCCCGATATCAATGTAGATATCGGAATAAATGCTGTTTTTCTTTTGCAATTCAGATTTTAAACCTAAATTATCAACCAAATATAGTATTTGTTCGACTGTGCCACTTTGCCTTAATGAGTCATCATCAATATAGATTTGAGACTTTATTTTGACTTCAGAGTTTGTATCCAGTTTTACCACGTTTAGTCCATAATTTCCTAACAGGTTAGAGATAAAGAATCCCCAATTATCCACTCCCGTACAATTATTTAAATGAATTCTAATTTGCTCCTTTCGGATATCCCCAAAATAGAAATAATCTGTAACCTTAAATCCATTTGAATATTTTGATTCCTGCTGCGCTCTATTATCACTGGAAAAGTCCTTTGTAAAATCACTAATTGACGCCGGGCAAATATCGGTTTTAATATCGTG
>JAYTAQ010000063.1:0-4628 GCA_043737415.1 bacterium | reverse complement strand
AATAAGGCGTAATTAAAAACAACAAAGATTACATTTTGAGACTTTAATAATTTTTTTTTGGGCTTTCATTTTTGTATACAGTTCGAACTTTTTATTGGGCGGAGACAGTAGAGTTAATTGAAAACGCGAAAGCCGTTTTATATGATTTAGAGATGCAATTGATTATTAAATAGTAGTGATAATTTCCTTCACGTTCTCCTTGTACTCTGATTATCATGTATACTATGAAAATGAAAAAACAAAATATCTTCATCACAATTGGCTGTGTAATTATAATCACTATTACAATAATCCTCACTATAATGGTAACTAATAAATTTAGCTCAAATTCCAAATTTACAACAAAAGAGGATATAGCAGGTGCTTATATTGAAGCGATTAAACAATCCAGTTATGAAGACATAAAAATATTAATCCCAGTTGATCATAAAGCCGATAAAGATATTGAATCTAAAATCAATCTTGCAAAAAACAAGGAGTTAAGGAATTATTCTCTAATCTATAAAGAAACTGAAAATCCATACTTTGGCTCATTTGAAATAGTGAATTTTGATAAGTCTTTTACGGATCGTATTAATGTTGAGAGAAAAGGAGACCAATGGTTTTTAATTTTAGGCACTGTTAATAATGCTGCTGTTATACAAACAACAAGTAGTGAGATAACAGAGTCAGCCGTCATAAATTTGATAAAAGCAAAGTATCCATCTCTCAGTGGTTATCCTTCTGACAATCTACCTCCTCGTTCAATAAGAACAGAGTTTGATAAAATAAATACCATATGGTATGTAGGTTTTATACAGGAGGGTTCTGGAGTTCCAATTATTTCCGCAAAATGTTTTGTCGTAAATGCTAATCAGGAAATTAGTGAGAATGGAAGTTTTGAGAATTTTGGAACATTAAAAAACCAGATTTCGATTAGAAATTGTCAGTAAAATTATATGCTTTTTTGTGTTTGAATTATTGGCTTCCCAATCAGTCGACAACACGAACTGATGATTTTATTTGGCAGAAATAGCCTTGTAAAGAGTATTCCCATCTATTGGAGTACTGTTTTTGATAACCAAATCTAAAATGTCACTCAGCTTTAATTAAAGACTAGTTACTTGTATTACTGCTACACTATAAATCAAACATAATGAAACTTAAAAATAGAAAAACTTATTGGCAGCTTAAAAAGACAAAGGTCGAGAAAATCTTTTTGAAGGATATCTCTGACACCGAATGTGATATTCTAATAATTGGCGGCGGCATAAGTGGTGCGTTAATAGCAAATGATTTGATTGGATCAGATCTCAAAATCTATTTAGTAGATAAAGGAAAAATTGCTTCGCAAAGTACTTCTGCCTCGACTGCATTAATAACCTATGAACTGGACACTCCTCTGGTCGAGCTGCAGAAAGAGAAGGGGAAAGACGCGACTAAAATATATAAATTAACCTTTGATGCCATCAATAAACTCAGGTCCATCGCTGAATCATACGGTGAACGTGTTGAGAAACTTGATACTGAAAGTGTTTACCTCGCAGATTCATCTGAAGGTTTCGAAGTGCTAAAAAAAGAGTACAAATTACGAGTGGAGAATGGTTATGAAGTAAGTTTAAAGAATTCTGAAGAGCTGCTTAAAGATTATGGACTTAACGCAAAAGGTGCTTTGATTAGCAGAGGGAATTACGTTTTAAATCCGGTTAATTTGACCGAGCTCATTCTTTCAAATTTTAATAAGAAACATAAAGTATACGAAGAAACAGAAATTATAGATTTTAAATCAAATAAAGCTGGAGTGCTTTTAACTACAAATTCTGGAAGTAAGATTCAGGCGAAAAAAGTAGTTTGGGTAACAGGATACGCTGCTCTTGAAATGGTTAAAGAGGATAAAATAAACCTTTTAAGTACTTTTGTCTGTGTAACAGAGCCATTTAAAAATAACCCGCTAAAAGGTCTACAGATATGGCAGTATAAGGATCCATATATTTATACTCGTACTACTCCTGACGGGCGAATTATAATTGGCGGTGAGGATATAAAGATTGTTAATACTTTTATTCGGGAAAGACTAGTTGGATACAAGGTAAAGAGGTTACTAAAGAAATTGGAAAAGATTAGACCAGATTTGGTCTTAAAACCTGAGTATACCTGGGTTGCGACCTTTGCCGAGAGCGAAGATTCACTGCCATATTTTGGTGAGATCGATAAATATCCTAACTGCTTTTTTGTTATTCCATGTGGAGGAAATGGGATTACTTTTAGTACATTAGCTGGAGAGATAGTGAAGGATTGGATTGAGGAGAAAGAGAATGCGCATGTGAGGTTGTTTGGGTTTGGGAGGTGAGGCGATCCTTCTGATGATATAGAGGGAAATATGTTTTTAAGATATTTTAGAATTTAGGAGAAATTCTGGCGAATTTTGTGGCTTCCCAATCAGGCGACTACACGAACGGATGAGTTTATTTATAACATATTATTCGGTGGAAATAGCTTGGTAAAAGAGTATTCGCATCTATTGGAGTACTGTTTTTGAAAAATATGATTAGGATTCGGCTCTATTTAAATTAACGACAAGTTACTTGTATTCCCGGAGTGGTATATGACACTGAACTAAATAAATTTTTCTTTATTATTCAAACAACGTTCACGAATCTAGGTGGGACGATAGAGCTTTTCTCATCTTCCGATGGAAATAATTTCTATCACGAAGAAACAGTCATGCGATCAGCACCTGAAAGTGTCCATGCAGGTGTCTATGATCCTCATATCAGCACTATAATAAAGAGAGATTCAGAGGGGAGAAATACAGGTAAAACAAAAAAACTATTTGTATTTACAGGAATAGAGCAGGTTGCATTTGGCAGGGTATATCTAGCTGAAAGTGAGAGCGATACGTGGGCTGGACCATGGAAAGAAACTTCTTGTATTTTATCTCCTGAATCAGAGACAAAACATCATAATCAAGATAATGATCCAAATCGTGAATGGTGTATTGAAGGCGCTCAGCTCTTTGAATTACATGAAGGTATGGTATCCGCAGATGTTTTTAAAAAACCGATATATTTAATTAGTGCAGTAGGATTTTATCCATACGGCTTACATGGTACAAGGCAGCATAATTTTTTTGTTGCCTCTTACGATTACAAAAAAGATTATGTATCACTCGGGCCGCTACATCCGTATTCAGACCTACGTGAAATGGGCCACGGATCAGTAGTTGAGCTTCCAAACAAGAAGTTAGGACTATATCGACAGGAAAGACTCGCTTTCCCTACAAACTCACACTGGAATAAATTTGTACTCGACGAAATAAATCCTGATGAGCTTTATAAACTCGCAGCGATGGCTTTGGGTTGATGATTAAGTAAAAGCTTTGTAATTCTTGCTATTTTGGCTGTTAAGCTGTTAAATTATTTATGAAGTTAAAGAAAGTAATAGTTGCGTGCTCTTTGGTTTGTATTATATTTTTAATCGTTTCTGGATTTGCTGCTTATAAATTCTTAAAGTCATGGAAATATAAACTTAATGCTTGTTATGCTAAAGACTCACAGCATATTTACTATTCTTCTTCTCCTGGATTGGGAGGTTATCCAAATTATGAGCAATTGACAGATGCTGATTATCAATCGTTTTCAGCGTTAGGTGATTATTCTCATGTTGGTAAAGATAAGAATAATGTTTACTTTGTAGCATGCAATGGTACTTCCGAAGGCCCTTCAAAAATAAGCGAAGCTGATCCAGCAACATTTAAACTATTTGATACAAGTAAAGATAATCAAAGTTCAAATTCTGTACTGGATAAAGAAAGATTCAGCAAAGATAAAAATAAAGTATGGTACCTCACTAAAGAAGTGCTAGGTTTAGACGCTAAATCTACAAACTTATATATGTGTGAGCTTGATAAAAATGCAGCATATCAAGAAAGCTATTTTGCAGATAAAAACGGTGTATATAAAATATCTCATGTAGGAGGCGATATTACTTATACGAGAGTTGCCTCAACAACTTCTGATTTAGAGAAAAGGAATTGCAAAGCAGTTAATTAGTGAATGAATTATTTGCTTCCTAATTGAATACAGTTCTAGCTATTCAAGGCTTGATTCTACTTTTAAATTAGGAAATCTTACTTTTAGGAATGCTAGAAAGCCTTTAAATATTTCTGCAAAAATAACCAATCCAATTCTTACAAAAATTAGAGTGTATGCAAAGACTAGCACGTTTCTTGTTATAGCATAGAACGTTGTTCCTACAATTATCGTCAGGAATAAACTTATAATGGGTGAATAAGATTTAAAATTTATCCTGCTAATAGAAATTTTGTTTCTGTTTCCAAATAAAATGTAGGAAAAGATTAATTCAAGAGCATATGTGAAGACAAGAACTGTAATAATAGATTTGTCGTTTAAGATTATGTTTAGAAAATCAATATTTTCGCCTGATACCAATAATGCAAAGAAAAATATGACTCCAATAAAAAGTAAGGAATAAACAAGGAAGTTTGCAATGAATATAATGAACTTAGCAAGCAAAATATGTAAAAATAGCTTAATTCTTGATATCTGATGCTTTTCACCTGCATTCTTCTCCCTTATTTCTTTATCGATTTTTTTATTAAAAAGAATAAAGAAAAAGTTAAATATAAA